>JAGGWL010000219.1 GCA_021157555.1 Deltaproteobacteria bacterium
CATATCCGCTTGAAAAAAAAGTTTGGCAATTTCCGGATCTATTTTTTTCAAAATTGTTCCGGGAGCATCAAATCCATTGGAAACAACATCCGCAACTTCACCCATTTTAACAAAATCCGCATCATCCATAGTGACATCATTAATAATTGGAGCACCCCGGACAACAAAGATTACTTTTACATTTTTTATCTTTTTGATTTCTTTAATCAGAATTTTGTCAAAAACTATTTCACCGGCATTATCTCCCAAATAAAAAATAGTTTCGGCTTTTAAAATTTTTTTTCTGAATTCCTGGTAATGGTTTACGGTTAAAGGAATTCTGATTGTATTAAGGATATCTTCTTTTAAATCATCAACCTTTTTTTCTATGCCAAGATCAATAATATTACCGGCTATTGCCAGTTTTATGGCCACTAAAAGTGGATCGCCCGACTCCCTGATGATATCTTTAAACTCGGCACTTAAAGCAAGCGCCAGCAGGTTCTGCTCCTTTTTTTCTTTCTCGTAGGGGTCGTCAATGGAGGTGATTTTGCGGATAGTCCTATAAACTTCACAAGAAATTGCCGGTGGAGAATCTAACAGAGATATGGAAGCAAGTTTCTCCATAACTTTTTTTAGTACCAAAAAATGAACAGCTTCATCATCAGTGGTTTTCCGAACGACTTTCAATGTTTGTGTTAAAAAGCATGGAATACAATCAAGGAATGTTTTCATTTCAACGCTCCTGTTTATTCAAATCAATTAAATTTGTAAATTTTATCTCGCACAGCAGGCGCATGCAGAATCAGGGCTTATTTTCATTTCCCTGAATTTCATACTGTAGCCATCAAAGGTCAAGAGTCGGTCAGCCAGAAGATCTCCTGCCCCGGTTATATATTTTATGGCCTCCATTGCCTGTAAGGTTCCTATTACTCCAGCGGTTGCGCCCAAAACAGGCACAAGAGATGGGGGCGGGGCAGAAGGAAAGATACATTTCAGGCAGGCTGTTTTGCCGGGAATTATGGTTGTTAAAGCGCCTTCCAGACCATGAATCCCGCCATAGATATAAGGAATCCTCATTGTTAAAGCTGTCTTGTTTAACAAATATCTGGTCGAAAAATTATCCATGGCATCTATTATCAAAATGCAGCTTTCTGCAAGTTGAGAAACATTATCCGAAGTAATTGTTTCGACAATGCCCTCAATGCGGATATGCGGATTCAATTTGGCAAGTACGGAGGCAGCGGTAGTGGCTTTTTTACTTCCCTGATCTTCGGTTTTATATAAAATCTGACGATTCAGATTGCTAAGGCTTACTTCATCAAGATCCACGATTCTTAAAAAACCGACTCCGGCCGCTGCAAGATAAATAGCTATTGGCGCTCCAAGTCCCCCTGCGCCGGCAATAAGCACTCTTGCCTTTTTTAACTTCTCCTGGCCGGCATCGCCTATCTCATCAATCAGAATTTGTCTGCCGTAACGTTCCCGCTCTTTATTTGTAATAACCATTTGTAATAACCACTTGTAACAACCATTTGCACCATAGTTTATTCATCAACTGTATAGCATAGAAACACTGAGACGAACGATGTAATTGTAATAAAAAGCCAGGCAAATTGATACCCGACTTCCGTTAGTGCGCCAAAAACAAGCGGACCAAGAACCATTCCTATCCATGCAATTGTCACCCCTAAACCAGTGGCACGTCCTGCAAGCTCAGACCCGCAGATCTCAACAATAAGAACAACTGCGACGCCTTGAAAACCAAGGTATGAAAATCCGAAAAGCACCACAATAGGAATAAAAAAAGAAGGCGGTAGTTTTGAGCCATACAGAAAAACCACCAGAGCGCTCACTGTCGCTATCAGGCATATTATTTTCATTACCGGAAGCCGTTTGCCGTTAAACAACCTGTCGCTCACAATCCCCCAGAAAACTCTTGCAGCACCTCCAGATATCATTGTTATTGTAAGAAAAGAACCTGCCAGGATTGCGGTTAAACCCAAATGTTCTTTCAAATACAAAACCAAAAAAGAGGCTATACTGCTCTGCCCAAGGCAAAGGAGAGTCATTATCAGAGATAACAGGACTAAATTTTTATTTTTTACAAGATCTAATATCGTTATTTTGGAAGTGGATTTTTTTAAAATTGCAGGGTTAACAACATCCACAGGGACTTCTTTGTAAAACAGGTATCCTGCAATTCCGATTACAACAGCGAATAAACCGACTACAAGCACGGCAAAATTCCAGTCTTTTAATTTAGCGAGATAAATTAAAAAAATACCTGCAATGGCCCCACCGGCTGTAACGCCCATCTGGCGTATACCAAAAGCAGTGGCCCTGGTTTTTACGTCAAACCATAATGTGAGACCTTTTGAAGCGATGGGATTAATCATGCCATAACTTGCACCAACAAATACGATCAAAAGCAGCAGCAGGATATAACTCTCCATAAAACTGGCCAGGATCATGGCTGTGCCCATCAGCAGCATGCAAACAATCAGATTTATTTTTGCACCCCAGCGATCAACAGAAATGCCTGCCGGTATGCTGCAAATCACGGACATCAGGTAAAGAATGGATGTTATAGAACCGAATTGCACATTACTCAAAGAGAGTGATTTTTTAATAAAAGGCCCCAGCGGTCCCCAGGCATAAGCGCCAAGTGAGAGCGCTACCTGGGAAAAAAACAGAATAATTAGTATAACCCACGCGTACCGGCCATTACCTTCACCTTCAACCATTTGACTTCCTTTCAATCTGTTGCACCAAACACGCCGGTACTTAAATATTTTTCACCCCTGTCAGGAAAAATCGTAACAATTGTTCCTGATTTAATTTTTTCAGCTACTATTTTAGCTGCCAGCATTGCGGCTCCGCTGCTCATTCCCACAAAGATTGCCTCTTTCCTGGCAATCTGTCTCATCATCTCAAAGGCATCTTCAGTTTCAATCATGATAATATAGTCCAGCTTCCTTCTGTCATAGATTGCGGGAACAATTGCCTCTTCAAGATTTTTCAGTCCCTGAATATAATGACCCTTAACAGGCTCTGCACTTACTATTTTAATTTTCGGGTTATATTTTTTTAGAGCTTCGCTGACCCCCATCAATGTTCCGGAGGTGCCTAAAGAAGATACAAAATAATCAATTACCCCTCCGGTCTGCTCCCAAATTTCTTGTGCGGTAGTCTCGTAATGAGCAAGCTTATTATATTTGTTTGTGAACTGATGGGTACAAAAATATTTTTCAGGATATTTTTGCAGCAATTCTTCTACCTTTAATATGGCTCCGTCGGTTCCTTCTGCAGCAGAGGTCAGAATTATTGTTGCCCCAAAAGCCTGAATCATCTGCCGTCTCTCTACAGAAACTGCTTCACTCATTACAATTTTAACATCATAACCTTTGGCATTGCCTATCATTGCAAGCGCTATTCCGGTATTACCTGAAGTCGCCTCAATAATAGTTTTCCCTTTGGTCAGGGTTCCTTCGGCCTCCGCCTGTTCTATCATCTTGACCCCAATACGATCCTTTATGCTTCCGCCAGGATTGATGCCTTCAATTTTTGCATAAATATTAACGTTAGGATTGGGATTAAGATTGTTTATTCGTATTATCGGCGTATTGCCGATTGTATCCAGAATGCTGTTATAAATCATATTAACCTAAATTTTTTCTCTGGTTTTCGGCATTACTGCTTCAATTGCAGATGAAATCAGCCAGCCCCTTTCCCCGTCCGGAAGACGTATGAGGGAAAATCCTGATTCGTTTCTTTCATAATACGCGATCGTGCCTTCATGTACCTTGAAAAGCAAAGTATCTTTTTGGTCTGGCCCAGCCAGAACATCAACCTCTTTTTCAAGTATAACTGCTCTATCATCAAAAGTTGTTTCTTTTAACATTATACAAAACGAAATACCAGAAACAATCCAGAATATTAAAAAAATATTAACAAGATAAAAAGTCCATTCTCTTTTAAAAAAAATACGTATAGATAAAAATAGAAACAAAAGGAAATTGACCAAACAAAATAGCGCCGCAAGTTCTGCCCGTGAAAAAAATTTAACTCCAAAAATATCACTGATTATATTTTCCTTCTGCGATATATTATCTTCAAGCATATCCTTCAGATACTCAATATTATATTTTAAATCATCGTCCCGCGGCATAAACAGACGCGCTCTCTCGTAATTAAGAACCGCTTTCCCTTTTTTACCTAAACGAAAATAACAATTACCTATATTATAAAATAACTCTCCACAGGATTCAGAATAAAAAAGTAATTTTGAATCATAATTTTTTAATATTGATTCGTATGTTTTAACAGCAGCTTCAAACTCAGCGTTAAAGTACAATCTGTTTGCCTTAAAAAAAAGATTATCAGATTCGGTATCAACAGCATAAGCTGAATTTATAGAAGAAAGCAATAAAAGCAATACTATAAAAAAGAGTCTCACTGCGCCTCCCTGTCTATGGATTTAATGGCCCGAATCAATTCATCCCGAATCGAATCTGTATTATTTCTCTTTTCACCCGTAAAGATTACGGATTCAATAGACGCAATACCTTTTTTGAATATGGAGGCCGTATCGGAAGAGACCCCTTTATCAAGCAAAAGGTCATGTATTTCATCAGAGGTCAACAACCCGCCTTTTAGCAGAAACCTGGTATTCATATAATCAATGGCGGCTTCATGGATTTTTTCCATAGGTATGCCACTGCTGCGAACCTTGTTCATAAACTTTTTTTTTGCATTTCTTGATCTTATAATGAATCTGTTTTTATTATTATTTTTTAAAAATTTTTTGCCTGCAAACAGCAGCAGGCAGATAAAAGGAGGCGCCAATATGAGAAATATAAATATCTGATTAAAAAATTCCTGCTGTTTCAATCCCTTAATCGGATCGACCGAAGTATGCACAGGAAAAATATCCTTCCCAATACGCGCTATCTCCTGTTTCTCCTTCTTTTTCATTCCCCCTCCGGCATGACTGTCAGCAGCAGCATTATCATCCGCATTTAAGGCATTGATAACCCTGCCCCCTTCACCGGAAACATCAACAGCAGTTAAAACAAAAGGCTCTGTCCTGAGCTTCAAATAACGCTCTTGTTCAGGATCAAAAAACGATAGTCCAATAGCAGGTATTTTATATTCACCGCCCTTTTCCGGAACAATAGCCCATTTCATAATCTTTTCACCAAAAATCGCAGAGTCACCCTTATTAATAATTAATTGGGGTTTATCCTGATATAATTTAAGCCCCTTTATATCAGAAAGCTTTAAATCAGGTATCTGCCTTACATTACCTGTGCCTTTAACGGTTATGGTTAATGTGGCTGATTCATTTGTTTTCACCTCAGTAGGATCCAGCTTTGATTTTACTTCAAACCTGCCTACCAGACCGCTGAAATCATCCGGCCTGTTTAGGTCAGGAAGCTTTTTAACATCAAGTTGAATCTCATTTGATGAAAGATAAATCGGTTTTCCTCTCGACATATTGAAAAAAGAATCCTGAAAGAAACTGTCCCGCCTGCTTCTTTCATAGCAAGTCATCCTCATGGCTGCCGCAGGGATTTTGTATTTTCCTTCCTTGTTGGGTATCAGTACATATTTAATCTCAATAACCTCATATCGTTTAGCATCTATAACAGTACTGTACTTTTTCGGTTCGACAAGAGATTCAAAAACAAGGCCTTCGACTTCGGGCATTTCAAGGGATATATCGGAAACCTGCTTTCTTCTTAATAGCTTTAAGGTATAGAGAACATTCTGGTTGACATAGGATTTGCCTTTTGAAATCAAGGCTTTCAAAAAGAGAGAAGCGCTTTCATTTTTTATTTTATCATTTCTTTCTTTGGAAACCGTCAGCTTGACACTGTTGCTTGCATATGCTTTTTTTTTTACCCTGACCCTGGCAGGGCCGATAACAAAATCACCCTGCTTTAATGGAGTAAGATAAAATGTATATTCAACGCCGGAGCTCATGCTGCCGTTTATTATTTCCAGTCTGGACGAAGTACCGCCATTGACCACATCAAAGGAAGAGAGCCCATCAACATCCGGAAAATCGCTTTTTCGCTTTCCCGTAACCTTTACTTTCATCACAACCGTGTCGGTCAATAAAGCGGATGATCTGTCGAGGGTAAGCTCGACTGCGATATCTGCATAAACATTTAAAGAAAATGTTAAAAACAGGATAATAGAAAAACAAAATATTTTTTTCATAAAAATGCGTTGCCCTGGCGATTAGGAACTGGGAAGTTGTTTAGTTCCCGTTCCTTGGAATGGTCTAAATGAAACAGGTCTGAAAAAAAATAATCACGAAAGTACAAAAAGGCAAAAGCACGAATGTTTTATTTCGTGCTTTTCA
>JAGGWL010000234.1 GCA_021157555.1 Deltaproteobacteria bacterium
ATACTCCCCTTTTTCAAAATATGCTTTTCCGCTTTCAAAATATGCAGCTTTTTTCTCTTCATCGGATGAGCATCCGCATATTACGGTAAAAACAAAAATAACGAGCAGAAAATATTTCACAATACCCATCAAATACCTCCAGGTTTTAGGAACAGGGACGAAATAACTTCCACAAGTAGACGCACAGATTTAGGTCAGGTTTGTTCGATCTAAAAGTACAAAAGTTGCAGGAATAGCGAGCTATTTCAAGATTTTTGTGCTTTTATATCGGGCAAAGATGGCCTGAAGCTGTGATGTATAGTTGGGGAAGTTGTTTCGTCCTCGTTCCTTAAATAATAATTTTGAATTTGAATTAAGAAATTCTACTGATTTATAAAAGGGCGATATAATGGATCACCAATCAATACCATTTTCCATGACAAACATGGTTCGCTTATAATATAAACTTCAGCCAGAGTTAAATAGCCGTCTAAAAGAAACCCAAAGAATATTTCAGGCACCGGAAATGCCTGCACATATGGCTCGCCAACAGGGCCTATTGTTGCGGCGATCCCTTTCTCAAGCATAATTTTACACCATACACGGCTATGTTTCTTTTTTAATGTTGTGCATTCACTGCTTGCGATGTGATATCCAACAGAGCCCGGTTTCCAGGAAAAAGAGTCAACATAGGAAGCAAGACTGTACCAGCCGCAGTAAAGAGCAGCATCCGGGCATGCGCCCTTTTTAAAAAGCTCGCTTGTGCTATCAATGATAACAGGCATGATATCTTTTTTTTTCACAAGTTTTGCAGACTTATGTATAGATTTATCATACACTTCATATGCTGAGAGTATTTTATCTTTTTTTTCTTTCCATCTTGCATCAAAATATGCTGTACCTTTTAATCCGGTTTTTTCCACTTTGATGCTGTCATCAATTATTCTTTTTACAATTTTATATGATGGTCCATCCAGCCTGCTGACCATTAATACATCTTTTTTCTTTAACACGAGCGTTTTATCTTTAAAACCGAGATAATAAGGGTTAGGAAGCCACCCTGCAAGTTTATAATTTTCCTTTAACACAAGCGCAACTTCAGAATCAAGCGAAGAGACTTTATTCATTACACCTCGCCGCTGCTTTTTTTGTTTTAATCTCTCCAGCGCTTTGTTCAGCTTTTTTGCTGCTGCCTGATTCTCTGCTTTTAATAGCTTCAACTTTTTTTCAATATTCAGCTTTTCTATATCAGATTCGGCTATTTCATTTTTTTCTTTTTTACCCAAAGGAGGTGCGGCAACTCTTAAAGGGAGACCATACATAATCAGAATACATCTGATCTGACTTTTTACAGCACCACTTGTTATAAACTTCCTGACCGGCTCAACAATTTTTATTTCATAAGCCATACGGCTGCAAGTCTCTTTGCCTGTTATATCTATTTTTAATAAATTAGTTTTGGAAATTTCCCTTTTTTCCATATAATATTTTGCAAGTTCAATGCTCATGGGGTCATTAGCATTAGCAAGCACAAGAATCTCCTCAGGAACAAGTGCAAAGCAAGAAGATGATACAAAACAGATGCTAAAAACTAAAAAAAGAATGCAATTACAGTACCATGTGTTTTTTATCATTAAAAAACCTAAGGAACGGGCACGAAATAACTTTCTACGAATTGTAGAGAGTCTATTAAGTGTTCATATGAAAAGACTTCCAAAGATACTATTCCTGAAAACCGTTTTAGAATATTTATAACTTTAGCAGCCTCTTTTTCAGGTAATCTGTTAAGGGAGGTGTGATCTTTATTATTTTCAACTCCGTGAACATGCAGGATTGGAATACGCTGGGAATGCTTGTTGAAAATCTCTTCAACATCTTTTTTTTGCAGTATAATGTGTCCCATATCAAAACATATAGGAAGATTATAATCTATTATTATTTTTTCAATCCAGTCAAACGGATAAATAAGAGTTTCAATAGAAAGGCTTTCAGACTTTATTCCTGTCGATATCAACATTTCCATGCTCTCTCTGATAAGATTTTGCCATATTTTTAAGCCCTTTTCATCCTGACAAGTCTTGGTATCGCATTCAAAATGAAGCGTATGTGTGGATGGGTGTAATATAGATGTGAGGTCCATGACCATTTTGATGGTTTCTACGGCTTTTATACGTTCTGTTTTATTCTGGCTGCCAAGGAGAATATCAAGGGGTAAATGAATATTAAATGTAACGTCCAAATCATCCGCCAATGAACGTAACGCTTTAATATCCCTGTGGTCTGGAAGACTATCAGGCGAGCTTTCAAATAATATAAGCTCTATTTCATCCATATATGGAGCCAGCATTCTCACATTAGAGAGAATATTATCAGGATAAATATAAGAGGTTGTACAAATTTTAAAGGGATATTTTTTTTTGTAAGATTTTTCTATTGATTTATACATTATTTCTCCTCGTTCCTTATCGTTCCTTAGAAAATATCAATTAGAACAACGGCAAGCAAGGAGGCGACTAACATAAGATCACAAGCTTTTGGTATATGATCAATGCAAACTCCCCTAAAGTTTCGGCCAATATATGGTTTGTTGACAATTTTCCCGAAATATTCACCTGGACCGCCAAGCCGGACTCGTAAGGTGCCCGCAAAAGGGGCCTCGGAAAATCCTGCATTAGGGCTTGAATGTTTTCTGCCGTCTTTGAGCGCAGATTTAAATGCCTTTAATCCTCTGTTTGCAAGTATTTGAGCAGCCAGGGATATAAAAAAAACAGAAATACGAGCCGGTAAAAAATTGGCAGCATCATCAATCCTGGCGGCCGGCTTTCCGAATTCAATATATTTTTCATTCTTATAACCTACCATGGAATCTAATGTGTTAACCATTTTATACGCCATGGCAAGGGGAGCGCCTCCAATTGCAGCAAAAAAAAGTGGGGAAACTACACCATCGACAAAATTTTCAGCAACAGTTTCTACTGTGGCTCTTGCTACGTCTTGTTGCGTTAGCTGTGCAACATCTCTGCCAACAATATAAGAAACTTTTTGTTTCGCTTCATTCAATTGATTCTGTTTTAAAGATATATATACGTCCATAGCTGCATCATTAAGTGATTTGGACGAAATTGAATAATATATAATTATAATCTCAATAATATTTTTTAAGCCGGAATCTATTAACCCTGCTGTTGAAACCAGGGCAAAGGTGATTGCCCATACCAAAACAATCAAGGTTACAGCAAACAGGGCACCTGACCAGAACAGCTTGAGCCTCAGCCTCCTGAACCATGGTTCTGCCAATGTTATGGCGTTTCCCATCAATCGTACCGGATGAGGAAGATTATGCGGATCGCCGATTATAAGATCAAGCGCAAAGGCGGCAGGAAGTATCAAAAAAGGGAACAAAGATTCCATAATTATAAAATTCAAGTTTAAACTTTTTGGATGAGTTCTTTAAGTTTATCTGAAAAAAGATCATTTACAGCACTTGCTTGCAAGGAAAACCGGATAAATTGATCGGATAACCCAGTAAAATTAGCACAATTTCTTACAAGTATCCTTTCCTGCAATAAACGTTCACAGATTAAATCCGCTTTAAGTCCGCCGTACAATTTTGCAAGTATAAAGGTCGCTTTTCCTGGGAAAAATTTAATTCTATCAAGCTCTTTAAATTTTGTTAAAAACTTTTTTTTTTCTTTATAAATAAACGCTCTGGTTTGATTAATAAAAAGATCGACCTCATCTTTTTGCTCCATAAGATAAATGACAGCAGCCTGAGCAAGTACGTTCATTGTCCAGGGCATGGATGCAAGGCGTATTTTTTCAATAATACCAGCGCTTGAAATCATAAATCCTATTCGCAAACCTGGTATTTTGAAAATTTTGGACATGGAATTCAAAACAATTATATTATCAAGACCTCTATTTACCATGCTCTCATTGTCTGCCGAGGTTACAAACTGTAAATATGATTCATCAATAATAAATAATTTATCAGGATGGGACCGGCATATTTCTTCAAGTTCCACAGCCGGTATAATAGTACCTGTCGGATTATTAGGATTGCATATAAAAACTGCATCAAAATTTTTAACAGTGCTATTTATTGAGTCTATAGAATGCTTAAAATCATCCGTTTCCGCTGCTGTTAAATATTGATGATCTATATTATTCATTATACAGGAATCAGCATAATCTGCATATGTGGGGCCGAGTATAAGCGCTTTTTTTATTTTCAGGACTCTTGGAATTGAATAAATAAACTCCGTAGTACCATTACCCGCTATTACCGATGCATCCGGAATTCCATTTCTTTTCGCAAAAGCAAATCTGGCTTTGGCCGCATCTACTTCAGGCAGACAGCATATGGAATCGACTTTTTCTTTTATAAATTCCAGAAGACCCGGCAGGGGGCCAATCGGATTTACATTGCTGCTCATGTCTGTTATGTCAGATGGTTTGCATCCCAGCATATTCGCTGTTTTAAATATATTTCCACCGTGACCTGTAAGCATTTTTTAAAATAAATTACCTTTCGTAAAATTTATTGGATTTTAGAAACGGGGAAGTTGTTTCGTCCTCGTTCCCTATATTGAAGAATGATTATTAAACTGCATCTGATACAATTTGTGATATTCCCCCTGTTTTGCAATCAGCTCTTTATGTGTCCCTTCTTCCACAATCCGGCCGCCTACAATTACAACTATCCTGTCCGCGTAACTGATGGTGGAGAGCCTATGGGCAATAACAAATGTTGTGCGGCCTTTCATAAGATTTTCCAAAGCTTTTTGAACAAGCATTTCGGATTCGGTGTCAAGCGATGATGTGGCTTCGTCCAGGATCAGGATAGGCGCGTCTTTTAGCAGAGCTCGGGCAATACATATTCTTTGCCTTTCTCCCCCTGAAAGACGATTTCCCAGCTCACCAATGGAAGTATCAATTTTTTTTGGCAGACGTTGTATAAAATCGTATGCATAAGCTGCTCTGGCCGCTTTTTCGATATCTTCTTCCGAAGCATTATGATTGCCGTAAGCAATGTTATTTCTGATAGTATCGTTAAAAAGAATCGGGGACTGGGTTACTATAGCGATCTGTTCACGGAGAGAAGCAATAGATGCATTTTTGATATCGGTTCCATCAATAAGCAATGCCCCTTTCCATACGTCGTAAAATCTTGGTATAAGGTTTACCAGAGATGTTTTGCCTCCTCCGCTCATACCCACCAGGGCGATGACTTCTCCTGCGTGGGCCCGCAGATTGATATCTTTCAGAGCCATTACATCTCCGTATTTAAAAGAAACATTTTCAAATGAGACATCATGCGATCCCTGCTTGATGATTACAGGGTTAGCAATTTCCTTAATATCTGTCTTTTTTTCAATAATTTCAAAAACCCGGTCTGCCCCGGCAAGCCCAGCCTGCATAACATTATTGAGTTTACTTAATTTTTTAACCGGTCCGTACAGCATAAGCACAGCACCCATAAATGAAAAAAAAGTGCCTGGTGTTGAAGCTCCTGCAATAACTTGTGAACCGCCATACCAGATAACAAAGGCAACTCCAATGCCTCCTAAAAATTCCATCACAGGTGATGTAAGCTCTTTGGCTTTGACGGATTTTAGCTCAAGTTTAAACAGAGCTTTTGTTTTCTCCATAAAACGCCTGTTTTCATAATCTTCCATTCCAAAGGCTTTTACTATAATATTTCCCGTGAATGTCTCGTGCAAAAAAGAATTAAGTTCGCCAACTGCCTCCTGGGTACCCGTGCTTATTTTTCGCACCCTTTTTCCTATTTTTACAATTGGAAAAAAAGCTATAGGAATTACTATAATTGCAAATGCGGCCATTTTCCAGTCTCGGTAAAAAATAACAGATGTCAAACCTATAATAGTAAAAACATCTCTTAATGCGCCTGTAACAGCAGTCGAAACCATAGCCTTAATAATATTGACATCATTTGTGATGCGTGACATCAAGACTCCGGTTGTTTCTTTATGAAAAAAAGAGATTGGGAGTTCGGAAATTTTACTGTAAATAGAATTTCTCAGGCGTCTTATTATGTCCTGACCAACATAACTCATAAAATATTCCTGGCCGTACATAGCAGCACCTAAAATAAAATAAACCAGAATAACAGCGAGTGGGATCAATTTAAGCATACCGGCATCTTTGTTTATAAATATATCGTCAACCACCGGTTTTATTAAAAATGGTATGGAAGAAGTAGCCCCAGCCTGAATTAACATGCAGATCATGGCGATCAACAGCTTTACCCAGCTCCCTTTAACAAGTGTAAATAGATGCTGGTTGCGTGCTTTTATTATGGTTTTATCTATTTGTTTCATTAAAAATATATTTTATATAATGAGCCAGTTTCAAAATGTTCAATTTTGTTCGAGGTCAAGAAAGACAAAAATTTTAACCACAGGAATACATTAAGTATTTCGAGGATTAAACCCTTTTTAAGATCAGGTTGTCTGACGCAGAGATCGGGCAAAAGGGGACGTTTTGAAATTAGCTCATAATGATATGGTTAAATGACCTGTCGGCATCATCTGTGATACGGCAGAGTTCTTTTTCAAGTTTGGTTTTAAATAAATCATAGCTGTTTTTATCTGTATCTTCAGGGACATAGATGGGATCTCCATATGCAATTCTGCACTTTGTAAAAGGATACGGCAATATAAACCTGTCCCAACTGGAGAAAATCTTGATTTTTTTTGCACTATAACTAAATGGAACAATAGGATATCCTGTTTTTTTAGCAAGTGTAATTATGCCTGGCTGAACCTTGTGGCGTGGTCCTCTTGGGCCGTCTGGTATAATCACTCCAGGTCGTTGCTGCTTTTTAAGTATTTTAATCTGTTTTGCAAGAGCCCTCAGGCCTCCTCTGGAAGAAGAGCCGCGAATAGTTTCATGCCCCTGGTTTTGCAGTATTCTCGCTATAATTTCACCATCTTTTGATTTGCTGACAAGGATTACCAGATTCCATCCTTTAAAGATATAACTAAAAAGAATAATTCTGGAATGCCAGCAAGCACCAATAAACTTACCTGAACCTAAAATAGGCGCAATTTTCTTTAAACCCTCTGACTCGATGGTTGTAGTTGCACAAAGCAGATCAATTATCAATCTGCCCAAGATGCCGGTCAGCCTCCATTTTATTTCTGATATATAGTTTTTAATGATATTCTTCATTTTACATTATACTTTTTTTTTATATGAAAGTGCCTAAAGTGGTAGAGCCAAGGCATGCCTTGTCTCTATGCATGCCTAAAGTTGCGGTCCCTGTGGTTAAGGAATCTGGTGTTCACGAAAGCATATTTAAAGCTATTTTAGCCACTTCCAGAGAAGCTCCCGGACCTCCAAGTATATTTTTTATTTTAAGTAATTCGTTACGGATATTTTCCATCAATAGTGGATCATCAAGGATACGGCCTGCTGTTGCGGCAATATTTTGAGGAGAAGCTTCATTCTGTATTAGTTCAGGAACTAATGTTTTTCCTGCAATAAGGTTTACCAGGCCGATATTTTCAACTTTTATCATAAGTTTGCCAAGCATGAAACTTACAGGTGATATTTTATATACTATTATCATCGGGGTGCCTGAAATACCAGTCTCCAGAGTAACAGTTCCAGATGCTGTGATAACAAAGCAACTTTGTTCAAGCACATTTATAACTGGTCCGTCGTTAAGCTCCAGATTTATAATACTGTTGAAGTTTCGAACTGTCTTTTTGATATACTGTTTGTCGACTGTAGGGGCAATTGAAAGAATAAACTTAATATCATCAAATTTTTTCTGCAGCAAAACAGCAGTTTCAAGCATAACCGGTAAAAGTTTTGTAATCTCACTGTTGCGTGATCCTGGAAGAAGTCCTATTATTTGTTGCCCTGACTTTTTAATTTCAGAGGAACTCCTTGATGAGTCAATGCTTGAATCAAGCAGAGGATGACCTACAAATGTAACTGGTATTCCATGTTTTTTGTAAAAAATCTCTTCAAATGGAAGGATAACGGCCATATGATCTATTATCTTCCCTATTTTTTTTACACGTCCCTGTCTCCATGCCCAGATCTGCGGGCTGATATAATAAAGCACAGGAATACGTAATTTTTTTGCAGCCGCTGCAATACGCAGATTAAAATCAGGATAATCTATCAATATCAGAAGGTCAAGCTTTAAACTTTTCAGGAGGCGTTTTGCAACAGAAAAAGCTTTAAAAATAGTGGGAAGTTTAGCAAAAACTTCGGTTATTCCTACTACTGCAAGTTCTGCAGCATCTACCAAAATTTTTACACCTTCTTTTTTCATGGCATTGCCGCCGATTCCATAAAAAAAAAGATTATTCTTTTCCATTTTCATGGCGTTGACAAGCTTTGCCCCGTGATGATCTCCCGAGGCCTCGCCTGCTATGATCATAATAGTTTTTTTCTGGTTGTATTTTGGAAGCATAATTTTATACATTCAAGAACTTGCTGTTTGCATTTCTTATCTGCTGCATAGTGGCTATCGCTATTTTTAAAGCATCGCGCCCCATTTCTCCGGTTACTTCCGGGGATGTTCGGTTTTGGACGGCTTTAACAAAGGAGACCAGTTCATCATTCAAGGCATCCCCCTTCTGGAATGATATATTCTCAATTTCCATACCAGGTATCACTCCTTTTTTATTAACGCCGGTTTTTTTGATAATAGTAATTTTATAACTTGAAAAATCTACTGAAATATAAGCATCTTTTTGAAACAGCCTGATTTTGCGCTCATTTTTTATTGAAATTCTGCTGGCAGTAATATTTGCCACACACCCGTTTTTAAATTCCAGGCGTGCATTTGCAATATCTACATGATCTGAAATAACAGATACACCAGATGCATGAACCGACTTTAGTTCCGATTTAACAAAGTTTGATATCAAATCAATATCATGAATCATTAAATCCAGCACAACGCTGACATCTATACCACGTTCCTTGTAAAAACTAAGGCGATGCGATTCAATAAACATCGGTTTTTTTATAATATCTCGCAAGGCAACTACTGCCGGATTAAAACGTTCCAGATGGCCTACCTGTATAATAAGATCTTTTTCTTTTGCCAAATCAATGAGTTTATCCGCATCAGCTATAGATGTTGTGATAGGCTTTTCAATCATCACATCAATGCCGTTTTCAAGAAAATCTTTTGAAACCGTATAATGTTCCGGGGTTGAAGCGACAATACTGGCGGCATCAATTTTATTAATAAGGTCTGTATGATGCGAAAATGAAAGGGTGTTAAATTGAGCAGCTATATTATCGGCTCTGGATTTGTCAAGATCAACCACTCCGACAAGATCAACATTTTCCATTTTTGCATATTTTTCCGTATGAAACTTGCCTAGATAACCGACTCCAACAACACCTATACGCAGTTTTTTCATTTTTTCTCCATGGAAATTACTGAAATTTTGTATTGGTTTGCAAGCTCAATCATTTTTTGTTTGTCAAACACAATCGCCTTGCCGGCCTCTATTACAAGGGTTCTTGCTCCGGCTGCATGCATGGTTTCGATTGTTTGAACGCCAATAGCCGGAACATCGAATCTGGTGTCCTGGCCTGGTTTACAAACCTTTACCACTACAATATCACCCTTTCCTAATTCACCACCTCTTTTTATGGTGGCATCCGTTCCATCAACAGCCTCCACTGCCAATACTGAGCCTCCGGCCACAACAACACATTGTCCAATGTCGAATCTGCCGATTTTTTTGGCTATCTCCCACCCTATTTCAATATCTTTTTTTTCGGTTTTGGATGGTTTTCGTTTGGTCCATATTCCGGCTTCAGCTAATAGTTCAGGGATGAGAAAGGTGGAGGGACGGATCTTTATGCCTTCATCTTCAATAGCTGCCGCAAAAGCACTCAAAATTCCATCATCATGGGTATGTTTCATGCGGGCAACAATTGATATGGCTTTTATGTCAGGACGTACGTCTGTAAAGAGTCTGGTTTTTCTGATAGCTCCAATAATAACTGCTTCCGGAACATTATTTTTTTTAAAAAATTTTATCAGCCGCTTGACCTGTCCCAAGTGGAGCCACTCAATTTCGTCCACTATTTCTTTCAGGACAGGATCAGCCTCTTTTAGATAAGCTGCAGCATAAACGGAATATCCTTTTGCTTTGGCAGCTTGTGAAAAAATTATGGGAAACTGGCCGCTTCCCGCAATAATTCCTATTTTCATTATCTTGTAATACCACGCTCGGATGACTTTATAAAATCTATAAACCTGACAACTTCAGGTATTAGTTCCACTTCAACCAGAACCTTTTCAACAGCCTCTTTTAAAGGAAAACCCTGGCGAAATGTCATTTTGTATGCCTTTTTCATTATTCCCAATGTCTCTTCAGAAAAACCATGACGTTTCAGCCCGATTTTATTGAAGCCATACAGCTTGGCCCTGTCGCCGCCTACTATCACATATGGAGGTATATCTTTGGTTATCGCAGACGTGCCGCTGATATAGGCATAATCGCCTATTTTTACAAACTGGTGTATTGCAGCCAGACCTCCGATTGTGACATAATCGCCTACGGTTATATGGCCTGCCAGGGTTGCTACATTGGCTAAAATAACATTCCGGCCGGTTTTGCAGTCATGTGCCACATGGGCATATGCCATGATAAAATTTTCTTCTCCTACTTCGGTGATACCACCGCCAAAGCCTGTGCCGCGGTTTATAGTTACAAATTCACGCACAACCGTTCCCCGGCCGATCTTTACCCAGGTCTCTTCTCCTTCAAATTTCAGGGCCTGGGGCTCTGCCCCGATAGAGGCATATTGAAAAATATGGCAATCAGAGCCTATTTCCGTATATGAATCTATAACAACATGGGGGCCTATAATGGTACCCGAACCGATTGTCACATTTTCTTTAATAATAGAATATGGGCCGATTGTTACATTTGAACCGATTTTTGCTTTTGAGTCGATAATTGCTGTTGCATGTATCATTTTTTATATTCCAAAGTGGCTAAAAGCTCGGCTTCCGCCACTATTTTATTGTTTACACTTGCAAGACCTTTCATTTTAAAGGTCGTTTTCCTTTGGCGCAGAATTTCCACATCTAATATCAACTGGTCTCCAGGAACAACCGGTTTTCTGAATTTGACCTTGTCGATTCCCATAAAATACATAAGCATCTCACTATTTTCTTTGGGAATTGTTTCCTGGCCAAGTACCCCGCCGGCTTGGGCCATGGCTTCTATTATCAGCACGCCCGGCATGATAGGCTCTGCTGGAAAATGACCCTGGAAAAAAGGTTCGTTTATGGTAACATTTTTCAATGCTTTGACTCTCTTTCCTTTTTCAAATTCAAGGATCCTGTCGACAAGAAGAAAGGGGTATCTATGCGGCAATAATTCCATAATTTTCATAATATCATATGTGTCATCCATTTTTTTCTCCATCGTCAGTTTGGCATCCTCATATCACTTCAAAAATAGTTTACACTTTTTTTAAAAAAACAAACCTATCTGTGTTTATCTGTGTGCATCTGTGTCCCATTGTTGTTTCAAAAGTGTCAACGGATAAATAAGTGATGCGATCAGTTTTTCTCAATTTTATCAAGTCTTTTTTCAAGATCCCTCAACGTTTTTTTCAATTCCGGGAGCTTTGGCAGTATATTTTGGACTCTTAACCACAGCCTGTGAGGTATTCCAAGCCCTGATACAACCGAACCATCAGGCAGCGATTTTGCTATCCCGGACTGGGGACCTATGGTTACATTATCTCCAATTTTTATATGCCCTGTAATACCGGCCTGCCCTGCCAGAATTGCGTTCTTACCGATAGTAGTGCTTCCTGATATTCCAACTTGGGCAACTATAACAGAATTTTCACCGATAATGACATTATGGGCAATATGAACCATATTGTCGGTTTTTACGCCCTGTTTGATTAATGTCTCTCCAA
>JAGGWL010000191.1 GCA_021157555.1 Deltaproteobacteria bacterium
GACTTTTTCGAAGATTTGTTTTTTTTATATCTGTTTTTTGAGGTATTAGAACCATCCAGCCTGGCATTGATCTTTAACAAGCGGATATTCTCAGGTGTTATCTCCGAAATTGCGCTTATCACAGCCAACCCCAAATGCCTGTTGCTGATATTGTCCAGTTTTAATCTGGCTTTTTTTATTTTTAGAGCCATTTTTAACAATAAATCCTGGTCAGCATTAGGGCTATAGCTTTCAATCTGCCTTTTTAAATTGGACAGGACTTGCTCTTTATGCGACAGCACTCGACCCTGATTAAAATATACACCGACACAGATTGCCATTAAAAAAAGCATAAAGGCAAATAAAGAAAAATTGACATGTTTTACCAGAGCAACTTTTTCCCTGTCCTTATATGTAAAAATAAAATTAGGAGTAATTTTATTGTCGGAAAGTGCTATTCCCGCGGCCGGAACCATGGTTCCGCTATTTAATGCAGGCACAGATGTCGTCACTGCACCGGAAGCTATAATTTTTTTCGGAAACGGATTTAATATTTCCATGTTTATGTCAAGCTGAGAACCGATATATTCCACAATACGGCTGTTATTGTTAATCAGACCGGATATAAACGCTTTATTTATCTCTTTGTTTCCGAAATTTAAATAATAATGTTTTAAAGTTCTTTCAATCTGTTTAACCAGCCTCTCCAGCGCTGGCAAAAGTGCCCTGAAAATATCCCCTTTGTTTACACTATTTTCCTGTGATGACGTTTCCTGTATAAAATTATAAAAAATTTCATCAGCAAGATCATTGCCTGTTTGCGTATGAGACCCGGATACCCCGCCTTTATTCAAGCTTAATAAAGGATTATTATCTAATATAGATTCCAGGTTCTTCCTGATGGCATCTACCATAGTATGAATGCCAGCCTTTATAACACGGGAGAGTATCAGATTACCGTTTGAATATATGTTAATGTGAGAGCGTTCCAGATTAATATATATAATGCAAACAGATGAGTCTTCGTCAGTCCCAAGCCATCCCGTGCGAACCATATTCTGCAATGCAAAAGGAAAGCTTGAAATCCCGGTAAGTGGGTATCCTGCTTCAGAAAAAAGTGGCTGTAATTCATCAACCACTTTTTTTGGTACCGAATATGCTGTTATTTCAATCTTTTGAATACTGTCTTCAATTACGTTGCCGAGGACCTCAAAATCAAAAATATCATCGCGGTTCATACTAGAAACGTTTTTTTTATAAGACCAGTAGGCAGCATTCGCAATCTGTTTTTTGGAAACACCGGGTATAAGTAAACGTCGAATTTCTACAACACCGGATGCCACAACCGCCCAGATATTAACCAGCTTTGAAGGGCCGCAATAATTGGTCAGCAGAGATTTGAGAAAAGCTGAAAAACGCCCTTTATCTTTAACAATTCCCGGTTCAAGAGGCACCTCGGCATAATCAATCAATTCAGGATTATCTTCGGAAGAGTGATCGACCCTGACCAGTTTCAGGCTATTATCGCCAATGTAAATTCCAATGGTAATATTCTGCTTTGAAGAAACAGGCTTTGATGAAAAGGATTTTGTTTTTTTAGATGCTATTAAAGGAGCAACCTTATTTCCCGGCTCAGATTCTCCGGGATGGTCATCACGAATCAGAGCAAGGAGTTTCTCTGTCGAGGAAATTTCATTATCTTTTGACAAAGTCAGTCTCCAGGTTAATTGCCTGAACAAAAAACCCGTTCAGGCACAGTTTTGAGTTTTGGGTTTTGGGTTTTGAGTTTAAAAAAAACAATTTCCCCCGGATATTATTTAAAACTCCTTCTTGACTTATCATATTGTAAAAAATATATAAAGCAGTAAAACAAACCTTAGGAATAGAACTTTAAATATATGATTGCCATAATAGATTATAATGCAGGCAACCTGACCAGCGTTGCCCATGCCATAACCCATTTAGGGTTTAAATGTAAAGTTACAAATGATATCCGCTTTATTTCCGAAGCTGAAAAAATAATCTTTCCCGGAGTAGGCGCGGCCGGTTCTGCAATGGAGAGCTTAAAGCGGCTTGGACTTGACCAGGCTTTAAAAAAGGCTTTCTCGGACGGAAAACCTGTGTTTGGTATCTGCCTCGGCACCCAGATTATTATGCAATACAGTCAGGAAAATGATACCGAATGTATCGGAATTATAGATGGCTCCGTAAAACCATTTCAAAAAAACATGACTTCTGAAAACGGGAGCAAGCTTAAAATTCCCCACATGGGCTGGAACAAAATTTATCCTGAAAAGGATCATCCTCTTTTATTAGGTCTAAAAAATGATGACGAGTTTTACTTTGTACATAGTTTTTATCCGGCGCCTGAACACAAAGAGCATGTGGTGGCAAAAACCGACTATGGAATTCGCTTCCCCTCAATTATCGGATTTGACAATATATTCGCCACCCAGTTTCATCCTGAAAAAAGCGGCAAACCGGGTCTTGTCATTTTAAACAACTTTTGCCGGAGTAAACCATGTTAAGCAAACGCATCATACCATGCCTTGATGTACGAGAAGGAAAAACAACCAAAGGAATCAAATTCAAAAATAATGTGGATATTGGAGATCCGGTGGAGATGGCCAGGTTTTATTATGAAGAGGGAGCGGATGAAATCGTATTCTACGATATTACTGCCTCGCACGAAAAAAGAGATATCATGCTTGATGTTGTCAAAAGGGTGGCAGAAACCATTTTTATACCCTTTTCTGTTGGCGGCGGCATCCGCAGCGTAGATGATATGAGAAGCGTGCTGCTGGCCGGTGCTGAAAAAATAAGCGTAAACTCTGCCGCAGTTAAAAATCCTGAAATTATCTCCCAGGGAGCAAATGCTTTTGGCAGCCAGTGTGTAGTTCTGGGCATGGATGTCAAGCATGTTGGACAAAAAGAAAATATACCTTCCGGCTATGAGATCGTTATCAACGGCGGCAGAAGATATATGGGCATAGATGCGCTTGAGTGGGCGATTAGAGCAGAGGAAGCCGGCGCCGGTGAAATATGCCTTAATTCAATCGACGCAGATGGCATGCAGGAAGGTTATGAACTAAAACTTACAGCGTTGATTTCTGAAAATGTCAATATTCCGGTTATAGCCTCCGGCGGTGCAGGCCTCCCCGAACATCTCGCAGATGTGCTGACAAAAGGCAAAGCCGATGCCGCACTGATTGCATCAATGGTTCACTATGGAAATTACTCCATTAATGAGATCAAATCTTATCTTGATTTAAATGGTATACGGGTTCGAAAGACTTGAAATAAACTGCAAAAAAAGCCCATACCATTAATCAATATCAGACTTTTCCAGGCCTCTGGGAAGACCATAAAACTATAATTCAAAACTGACAAAACAACAGTATAGATCGAAAACCAAACCCCAATAAAAGTTGGCATCCTGATGTTTTTAAAGAGATTTAAGAAAAAATATCCGGTCGATTCTTTTAAAATATCAATATCACTTAATCGTATGAATTTCAACATATCTGCATACCAAATAAGTAACCTCCCTGAGCCACATCATTTTTGACCACTTTTCTTTGATAAAAACGCTTTACCTTAACTTATAACCTCTTGAATTATAATTCAAAAATACCATTTACATAAGGGTTCGCTCAACAATAAGTTGGCAATTTTAAGTGTTGAGGCACCCGTCTGCCAAGGCGCGAAAACGCATGAATATCAATATATTCTAAGCTTTCGCAATGCATCGGCGCTTAAAATGTCAAGTTATTTTTGTGCGAGCCCTAAGGCTATATCGGGCAGATCGAACAAATCTGACCTAAATCTGTGTGCTTGATTAGGGAGGTTATTTCGTCCCCGTTCCGAAAAACATTTTACGAACTGTTGCAACTTATCGTCCAGCAATTCGTACAAAAGAACTGTGTCTCATCTGAATACATGCTAACTAATTGATATTACTAAAAATAATATTATCCCCGTTCCTAAGGAGGGTATAGAATTATGAAATTTTCATATACAACAAGATTATTATTTGTGCTTATTTGGATTTTTTCCTTCGTCCTTGCCGGATCAGCATTGACCTGCGCAGGGTCAATAACCCTTGATACTATTGTGGTAACTGCTGCTAAAAATAATACGGATGAAAAAAATATAGGAGCTGAAACGCTTAAAACCCACAAGGTAGTTGATCTTGCTGAAATTCTTTCAAATGAAATGATAGAAGCAACAATGATTCGTAAAAGCGGATACGGAAATGAGGTTTCCTTGAGAGGATTTGGAAAATCCGAATTAAGAGTACTGGTTGATGACGGGCTTCTTGAGGGCGCTTGCGGCAGCAGAAAAGACCCATCCCTTTCGCATATCAATATACTGACTGTTGATAAAATAGAAGTCAGACAAGGGCCGTTTGATGTTACAAAGGCAGGCGCCCTTGGTGGAAGCATTAATGTTATAACCAAAAAACCACAAAAAGAATTTTTGGGCGAAGTTCTTACAAAAGCAGGCAGCTATGATTTCTTAAGCAGCGGGTTTTACACAACCGGCGGTAACGAAAAAATCCAAGGGTTAATCGGCTATAATTATTCTGAATCTGATCAGTATGAAGACGGGGATGGAAATAAACTCTACAGGTTTGCTCCGGCAAGCCGTCCTTATAATGCTAAAGGGAAAAACATGAAGGCCTTTGAAAAACATGACGTATGGGGAAAGCTGCAATTTACTCCCACAGAAAATCAGACCATTCTTTTTTCATATACCTATGGAAAAGCCGATAACATTATGACATCAAGAGCCGGAATGGATATTGATTCCGAAAAAACTTATATGGGTCGGGCCGATTATTCCATAACCGGTCTGGGAAATTTTTCAGATGAGTTGAGCTTTTCTCTTTATCAAAACAGTGTAGAACATGAACCTTTTGACAAATATCGGGAACTTGCAGGCAATCCTTACTTTCATCGTCATAATGAAGTAAAATCGACTATCACCGGAGGAAAAATAGAGAATAAAAAGTCTGCCGGATTTGTTCTGTTTACTTATGGCATAGATGCCTATAAACACAACTGGAAAGGGGATATGTACAGGGATGACAGCGGTGTAAATATGGATGATGAGCTTATTCCGGATGTGAACAGCTATGATTTCGGCTTATACCTGAAGGTGAATAAAAATTATGACAACTTGTCGCTGAGCGCCGGTTTTCGTTACGACCGGTTTGAATCAAAAGCCGATGAAGAACTCAAGCAAAGCATTGTGGTAACATCCACCAATAAGAATAATGATGATCTGTTCAGCGGATATCTGTCCGCTGAATACTATTTGATGGATAATGCGTTTCTTTTTGGAGGGATTGGTCAAAGTATCCGCACCCCGACGGCTGTTGAACGTTATCTTCAATCTCCCAGCCCTTATTTTCACGGAAACCCGGATTTGGATCCCACAAAGAATAGAGAGTTTGACCTCGGTTTTCAGTTAACAGGCCGAACATTTAGTTTCAGAGCAAAGGGATTTTACAGTGATCTTAAGGACTATATTTATCAACAGGGAAAGCAGACTGCCGATTCCCATCAAACCTGGACAAATATTGACGCCCACATCTACGGCGCTGACGTGAAAATAATTGTAGATATTATATCCGATTTTTCCGTGGAAACCGCTGCTGCCTGGCAGCGGGGGAAAAAAGATTCCAGGCCTGAGTATAATAATGATAATGATCTTGCCGAAGTTCCGCCGCTTAAAACCAAACTTGCATTGCACTATGACACTCAAATGCTTTTTGGAACATTAGAATGGATTCACTCTGAAAACGCTGACAATGTTGATGTTGCTGCCGGCGAAAAGGCGTTGTCAGGCTGGGACGTGGTTAATTTCAGAGGAGGCTGGAATTACAAAATGTTGACACTAAATGTTGGTGTTGAAAATATTTTTGACAGGCGTTATGCTGTGGCAAATTCATATGAATGGGATGTTGTTTCCGGTTCAGGCGCTAACCCGGCAATTGTATATGAACCTGGAAGATTTTTTTATGCATCTATTTCTTGTAAATTTTAACATTTTTTGTGATTGATATCAATTTACTTGAGTTTTCGAAAAATATTTTGCGTAAATTTTTTCGTCTCGTTCCCAGGCAGAGCCTGGGAACGAAAAAAAAATCCTTGCCTGGTTCCCATGCTCCAGCGTGGGAACCCTATTGGGAACGAGAAGTGGAAGTTATTTCATCCCCGTTCCTTATTGATTAGAAAAACTTCAACGGACACTTAATTTAATATGCCTCTGTTTTACGAAGATCTAAAAAAATCATTTGTTTCATTTCAATGCCTTTGTCTGAGTATTTCTGCAAAAGTAACAGATCAGATCATTATTCCCGGATACCAGGGCGGAGCGCTGCGGGGCGCATTTGGAAAGGCTCTTAAAAAAATTGCCTGCCCCGAAAAAAGCCCCGAAGAAAAACAGGTATGCAAAAACTGTATTTTATCAAGCAGGTGCGCTTACTCATATGTATTTGAAACACCTCCTCCAAACGATGCTGAAATGCTGAAAAAATATCCATTTATTCCGCACCCGTATATATTAAACCCTGCAATAAATTCATTAAACACTTACAACCGTGGCGATGTTTTTAATTTCGGTATCACTCTTGTTGGAAGGGCTGTCGATTATCTTCCGTTTATAATCTACGCTTTTATCCGGATGGGAGAAACCGGTAATGGTAACGGAATCGGCAAACTGAAAAAAGAACAGGGGAAAAAACCGCAAAGAGGCGGATTTCAGATTAACAAAATTCACACATTAAATGCTGCCGGAGAAGAAAGCGGCGCTATTTATGATAATCAGATACTCCAGCAAACAGACAAAACTCTCTGCTTTGATGATGCCGGGCTTATCAGCAGCCGATACTCATCAGACCAAATCAGCTTAAACTTTTTAACCCCGCTGCGTATCCGTTATAAAAACAGACTTTGCGATGATCCGCAATTTCATATCTTAATCCGCAATCTTCTGCGAAGACTTTCGAGCTTAAATTATTTTCATTGCAATCAAAAGCTTGAACTTCCATTTAAGGAGATCATTGAAAAAGCAGAACGTATTGAACTTGTTTACAATCAAACAAAGTGGCATGACTGGTCAAGATATTCAGGAAGACAAAAAAAATCAATGAAACTGGGCGGCATCACAGGTATGGCAACCTATAAAGGGAATCTGGCAGACTTTATGCCGCTGCTTGTGCTCGGATCGTGGGTGAATATTGGGAAGCAGACCGGGTTTGGGCTGGGGCGGTATGGGTTAATTTTTTAAGTCCATACGCTTTTATTTACATTTTTTAAACAGGTTTTAAACAGGAGGTTTGTTTTGAGTAATGTATTAATACTGCTTGTTGGCGGAAATCCCCTGCCAAATTATATAACAGCAAAATATTATATGTTGGACAGCACGAGAAATGTAAATATTCGGCTTACTTATTCATAAGTCAATTTTTCAATAAGACTCTAAAATTCTTACGGAGAGGATATACCCAAATATCTTTTA
>JAGGWL010000299.1 GCA_021157555.1 Deltaproteobacteria bacterium
CTATCAGCATTCTGGCCAGCAGGGGATGTTATAATTATTGCAGTTTCTGCCCGGTGCCCTCATTTTACAACAACGGCCCTTTGTGGAGGGGGCGGACTCCTGAAAATATCATTAATGAAATTTCTTATTTGTATGATCAGGGAAGCAGGGATTTCTATTTTATCGATCCCAATTTTATAGGTCCTGGAACAAAGGGCCGGCAGCGGGTTTTTGAACTTGCGGAACATATCGGGAAATTGGGTATAACTTATGGAATTGAGACCCGGCCGAATGATCTTGATAGCTCGATTATGATTTGCATGGTGTCATCAGGATTAAACAGCCTCCTAATGGGTATAGAAAGCGGTTCCGCCGATATTTTAGATGGCATGGGCAAGCATACTTCAAGGGAAATCTCCGAAAAGGCAATAGAGCTTTGTCGTTCTTCCGGACTGGAACCTGAAGTGGGATTTCTTATGTTCGTCCCGGATAGCACGATTGAAGATATTGAAAGGAATTTTGCTTTTTTGAAGAGCAACATCCTTCTGGATAGACTTGACCGAACCGTAAACCTTTTATCTCATTATCAGATTGTGCTGATGGGAACCCCGGGGTATCAATCTTTTGAAAATAAAGGACGCCTTGTGAAACAAGGGCTGCTCGGATTCGAAGGCGATATAGTGTACCGCAGCAGGAAGGTTAAGTGGTTGAGAGATGTTATTATAGATATATGTCGATATATCCTTCAAGTAATATCGGAAAAAACATCACCTGTTTACTGGGGCAGGCAGAATCAAACAAAAAAACGTGAACTTAATGATTTTATTGTGGATCTATTTGCAGAAATGCTGAAGGATGCGAAAAATTTAAAAAGTCTGCCCCTAATTCCAGACTTGACATCCGAGTTAAAAAAAGGAATTAAAGCAATGCTTGAAAAATGGCTGCTTCAAAAAAAAAGCAGCGCTTAATTTCTCAAGCGCTGCTTTCACCTTGAAGGGTACAAGGAATTTAGGAAAAAGCAACAATAAAAAAGCTTGACCTCAAACAGTGCCGTTATTACTCTTCGATACAAATCTTTTGGTAGTTATACTTTTTTTATCTTTAAGGTTTGAAGATAATCGATGAACAAGATGCACGCACACCCTTGGAGCCTTTATTATCTTTTATTGTGCCTTATGGTTTATAAATAAGCAAAAAGTATGCAAAGATTTAAAAAAAATAAAAATATTTAAAAATACAAAAAATCAAATAGTTGGGACCAATTCATTCTTGTCCCAAAAAATTATTTTTTATAATATCCAAAATAATGACACCTTGTGTCATTATAATGACATACTTAGGAATTGTACTATGGATTTTACATTAACAGACAAGGCTCCGGCGCCTATCGGGCCCTATTCTCAAGCCGTAAAAACAGCCGCTTTACCACTAGGCGCTTTGGTAGAGATAGAGTGCATAGCAGAAATGAGAACAACATGAAAATATTAGTAGCGGAAGACAATCCTGTAGTTGCCGAGCTTCTTAATAAAATTCTGACAAAGGATGGCCACGGGGTCGTCCTTGCAGAAAACGGGCAAAAAGCCTGGGAGCTTTTTCAGAAGCAAAGATTCAGGATGATCATTTCGGACTGGATGATGCCTGAAATGGACGGAATAACTTTATGCAATAAAATCAGGGCGGAAAAATCATCACATTATGTTTATATTATTCTTCAGACCACTAAGGATCAGTTGCCGGATACGCTCGCCGGGTTTAAGGCCGGCGTTGATGACTACATTATTAAACCATATCATCCGGAAGAAATAAGAGCAAGAATACGTTCCGGTTTGCGCATAATCGAACTGGAGCAGAAAATTCATGAAGAAGCAAATGCAATACTCAAAAAGCATAAAGAGCTGGAAAAAAGCTACATGGATACTATTCGGCTCTTATCATCCCTTATGGAGATGTTAAACCCTGTGCTGGGGGAATATATGAAGCATGCTGGCAGGCTTTCCAGGGAGCTTGCCGAAGATTTCGGCCTTGAAAAAGAAACGGCTGATCAGATTGAAATCGCCGGCCTGTTTCATGATATCGGCCTGCTCGGTCTTCCTGAACTGATGCTGTCAAAAAATGAAATAGAAATGGATAAGACGGAACTGGGTTTATATACTCAGCACCCGCTTATAGCAGCGCTGAGTTTTGATGCCGTAAAAAGGCTCTCCGGGGCAAGTGAGATAATCTTGAGGCATCATGAAAATTTTGATGGGAGCGGTTTCCCGAACGGCTTAAAAGAATCTAAAATACCGATAGGAGCACGAATTGTTGCGGCGGTTTCTGATTACTGCAAAATCATTCACACCTGGCCTGCCGATATCAAAGGAATCAAAAAAAAGGCTGCGAATAATTTCGGGATAGAAATCACAGAAGATTTTGATACCAATGATCCTGATACCTTAAATAAACAGATTGCAAAGAAAGTCCTGGAAATTGGAAGCAACAGTAAATATGACGCCGATGTTGTTGAAAAGCTGATAAAAATCACAAAAAAAACAGGTACCGGGGAAAGCCGGGAATGGGTCAATATTGAAGACTTGAAAAAAGGGATGGCGCTTGCAAAAGAGTTGTGTTTAAAAGACGGAAGGCACTTGCTTTCCAAGGATGTGGCACTGAACGCAGCATCAATACGCTCAATAAAACAGCTAAAAGATTTTAATGTTTTGGATGACCGGATTTTCGTAACATATATACAATCACCGGGTTGATATTTTCATATGCCATACATTCCGTTCCTTTGAGTTCGCGCCCTTTTTTTCACTGATTGCGGCACGTTGAAGCATCTCTTCAATCTTGATGGAAGAGTGTCGGCCATTTACTGTTGTGCCTGGATATATTTTTCCGGATGCTCTTACAATTGCTATGCCCTTGTCTGATTCTAATTTTTCGTTTATTTCGCGAATCCTGTCCTGGAATTCATTAATTTTATCTTTGCAGCTCTTGATTATGATTTCTCCTTCATTAATTTTCTGCAGCGCCTGCTCATCCTCATGCATAAGTCCGGCTACGCTCTTATCAATTTCGCTAATTTTTGCTTCCAATCTGGATATCCTGCCGTCATCGCCTTCAGGCGAGTCAACCAGGCCCCTATGCTCAACAATATACCTGTCCTGAACCTGGGCAATATCTCCCAACGCGGTATTCAACAGATCTGATTTTTCCTTAAACGTCAAAAGCTTTGGTGTAATCTCATCAATCTCTTTTTTTTCATCCGTGATCCTGCTTTTAAGATCAGCCACACCCCTTTTGGCTCTATAATCGATCCCCACGGTAAGTTCGCTCGGGGCGGCTGATTCTGAACCGATACCCCCCGATTTAATTCCTTTTTTAGCTAAAATTCTAGATGCAAAAATACTTCTTTCAACAATACACCGGCTGCTTGTTTCAATTATGGATTCCGTTATCTCTTTCTCCACAGTCAGATCTCCAAGC
This sequence comes from Deltaproteobacteria bacterium, assembly GCA_021157555.1. Lineage (GTDB taxonomy): Bacteria > Desulfobacterota > Desulfobacteria > Desulfobacterales > BuS5 > BuS5. The sequence goes on from JAGGWL010000299.1 coordinate 3,448, forward strand.
ACCGTAATATTCGACGTACGAA
>JAGGWL010000098.1 GCA_021157555.1 Deltaproteobacteria bacterium
CCAGCTCTCCGGCTTCTATCTTGGAGAAATCAAGAATATCGTTGATCAGGGAAAGCAAGGCTTGCCCGCTTACTTTTATCTTTTTTGCATAATTGATCTGCTCTTCATCCAGGTTGGTATAAAGGAGGATATCAGTAAAACCTGTTACCGCATTCAGTGGAGTGCGGATTTCATGGCTCATATTGGAAAGAAACTCGGTTTTGAGACGGGATGATTCAAGCGCTTTGTCTCTAGCTTTTTCCATCTCTTTTTGGATAGTTATCAATCGCTTATTTTTTTCTTCAAGGCTTGCTGTTGTTTGAAGCAGCATGCCCGACATTTCATTAAAGCTTACAGCAAGCATACCTAATTCATCAGTCGATGATACATCTATTTTCGTCTGATAATTATTTTTTGAGATTCTATCTGCACCTTCTTTTAGTAAAAATATCTTTCTTCTGATATCATTTAAAATTAATAATGATATCAGGGCGACGGTTGTAATTGAAATGACGGTTAGCAAAATAATAAGATGCACTAAAAGTTTCCTGGATAATCTGGCTGCTTCTCCACATGCTGCTGCAAATTCATTGAAGATGGTTTTCAGTTCAGAGTTCAGGATATATATTTCATCAAGTATCGACTGAAAATTTTTATTTGTTTGATTATTGGAAATGCTTTTATGTAATTGTTCGCCCAAACTTTTCAATTCAATGTTATAACGATCGGCATCAGCCCATAAGCTGATTGCTCTGTCAACGTAGCTGACATCTCTTAGGTATTTGAAGATATACGACATGGTTTTTACATCTTCCGGATGGTTTCCAGCCTCGATAAATGCCTGGGAGACAACTGTTAAATCAGGATTATCTTTTTCCAATTCCAAACGCGCCTTCTGATCGGCTAAAGCCACCTTCATGTATTCCATAAATTTTTCAAATTCATCTTTGTTATGAGAATAGGCGTAGATATATAAACTAGAAACAGCATTTTTCTGAGCGTTGGAGTAGTTCCCTTCTCCGCTGACATAAGCCCTGGCTCCAGACAGAAGCCAGGTTGCAATAATGCTTGCAAGTGCCAATACAGCCAGAAAAAAAATAAAAGTAAAAACAATTATCGCAAGTTTCTTAGTTATTGATAAATTGTTTATCAGCCTGCTATTAAGAATAGAGTATGATTTTAATTTAACCATATAGATGCTCTTTTAGCTAAGGAACGTGGACGAAATAACTTCCACAAGTAGGCGCACAGATTTAGGTCAGGTTTGTTCGATCTGCCCGATCTTAAACAGGCACAAAAGTTGAAGGAATAGCGAGCTATTTCAATATTTTTGTGCTTTCAGATCGGGCAAAGATGGCCTGAAGCTGTGATGTATAATTGGGGAAGTTATTTCGTCCCCGTTCCTTAATTAGAAACAACACTCAACGGGTGAAAGTTTTTCATAGGAAAACAGCCAGTTCTTGCGACCCACAACAAATGGCCTGATGACATTTTCAGCATCATTGTTGTCAGGCCTGGTAAAACCCCTGTTCCGTGTATCGAAGCAGCCTGTCCACTGACTCATGGCGTAAGATATGGCTTTGCCAAGCAAATCTTTGGGAGGCGTCTCTGGATTGATTTTTGATTGAGCCACACCCTAAACGATTCAAGGATCGGCAACGCTTTTTCTTGCCGCTCGACGTAAAGTTCTTCCGGGGTCAGTTCAAGCGCTCACGCATTTTTTCAATCCTATACAACTTTTTTATAACTGTCAAAGCCTTATCTGCCTGACCACTCTTCTTTTTAGAAGAAGCTTTGGTGACATCCACACAAGAAAAACTTCATTATCCCTTTGAGTTCTAAAAATATCCTTTTTTTCGTTTCTCCGTGATGTTTGCCTTGTTGGATACTCTCGAACATGATGCCTAAAGGACGGTTAGTTTTGGTAACCTAAAATTGATCCACTAAAGCATAAAATTACAACCTAAAATTGACCCACCTGTAACTGACTTCTAATAAGATGGATTTCAATATAATAAAAACCTATTATCAGAGGAAAAAGGAGAATGTTAACAGTGGATCAATATGAGTACATTCGGGTTGCATACACTCAATGTTCAAGTTTTTGGAGATGAACTTGCAAAGACTCAGCAAGGACAGTTTTTGAACGATAGAGAATGTGTCGGTTCCAATCTCCCCATGGCTCTTCCACTCATATGTTTTCCAGATGGCATAAGTCGGAAAACATCTTTGATAACTTTGCCCATCTCCTTAAGCTTTTCACCAGGATTTTATTGTTGCAGCAAAGATTTGACAGATTCCAGCAAAACATCCATTTGAGCTCTTCGTTGCAGGCTACCTACGGTAAACACAGGTAGTTTGTTCTCCATACAGGCCTTCTGCTCAGGGTGAAGGAGGAGGCAATGGTCTATCAATAGACTCAGGATCAGGCCTCGGCTTGATCCTTCTTCATCAAATTGTTTGGCCTCTTGCCGCCGTGTGCATCAACCTTCAGGCGAGCACTGCTTACTGTTGCATTGACTTCTTTGCCGCCTCGTACACGAATAGTACATTTTATCCCTTTATTCGTTATATTGAAATAATCCTTAATTGTCTTTTTTTTGCCTCTATGGTGTATGTTCTGGTTTGACCTTAACTGGCTAATAACTTGTACGCCTCCAAGAAGATTGGAGGCTCCACTCATAAATGCTTCTGAACCGTATAGAGCATCAGCCAATACACATTTAATACTAATCTCAGGATGATATTCTCTAAAGTTCTTGAGCAAGAGCAGTGCCAATTGAATTTTTTTTGGGTACTCAGGGTTACATACCGGTTTAGCTGGACGTGTAATCTTAGGAATTCCCTTTTTTTTAAGTTTCTCTTCTTCTTTCTTCCAGGCGCTAATTGCTGGATCAGGCATGTAAAATTTAAAACCAACAGGTATGGTTATAGAGTCTGTGGGGCTTGGTTATAACGCCGACCATTAGATGTCAGGACTAAGCTATGGTGAAATTTGAAAACCTCTGGCTGTTTGAGCGCAGCGAGTTTCAGAGGTTTTCAAATTTTATTATAGCTCAGTGTTTGGTCGAAATTAGAGCCAAGCCCGATTATTGGTCTATCTAAAACGCAGCCTTGGCTTCATCAAGAGAAAAGACAATTGGTATCGCGCTTGTTTCTGCAAAACCTTTAAGCCCTTCGCTCAAAGCTTCTGTTCCTGCTATTTGAATATTAAGGCCAACCTTTTTACAAACCTGCAGCACCTGTACTATCACTTTAATTAAAGCCATATTCGTTTCTTCAGCTTTGCTTAAATCAAGAACCATTTTACTAATTCCTGACTTTACTATATCCTGCAATTTTATCTTAAGAAAACCTTCCACCTGTGTATTGACCTGCCTGTTAATTTTCGCAGGCATTGTCATAATCTGAACATCGCCTTGCAAAGAGAAAAATTTACTGGATGTATCGGCTGCAATATCCTCAGCTTTTTTAGCTTCAAGCTTCACCAGCTTTTCAGCCCTTTCTATCAATTGTTCTCCCTTAAAAGGCTTAACCATATAATCCTTGACGCCCATTTTGACAATCTGCATAACATTATCTTTGCCTGATTCTGCAGTAAGCATGATTACCGGTATATCTTTAAGATCAGCTTCGCCCTTTAATTTTTCAAGCATCTCAACCCCGTTCATAACCGGCATGGTAATATCAAGAACAATCAACTCCGGTTTTTCTTTGGCAGCGGCAGCTAAACCTTCTACCCCGTTTTCCGCCTCAAAAAGTTTACAATCAAAAGGTTTGAAAGCCTTTTTTACAATCATACGTATAGTTTTACTATCATCAACAGTAAGAATTTTTACAGTCATTTTTTCCTCCATATTAACTCTATGCTAATCACTTATTTTAATAAAAACCTCAGCCAGAGCCTTTTTCTCTCCGCTGATAAAGGCAATACGTTCCTGTTTTATCCAGCCCTTTGATTCAATCCTGAAATTAGATCCTGAAGTAGTTGATGGTATAGAAAGTTGACATTCAAGATCTGCATCACACAGACGTGACTTAAGATCGCCCCCTATCATATTGCTCAACTCGCCGATAACATCATAAATTTCTTCATCGGATTCAATCTCTTCCACTTCCATCCCAAGCATCG
>JAGGWL010000068.1 GCA_021157555.1 Deltaproteobacteria bacterium
CATCAAGTTCTACTTCAATACAATAAAATCCAATTATTTAAAAAATTATGCGGTTATAACAAAAAAACCTCGGAAAAATAAAAATTATTCAACCTCGATGAGATTCTGCTTTCAGTTTCATGGCTTTTCATTAATTTTATAATAAGCAAAAGGTTCCAGGCCAACTGCATCTCTGAGATGATCTTCCGCCTGCCATCAGTGAGTTAGTGCCAGAGCACGGCTGGAGCGCGCCCCGGACAAAGCAGCCTCGGCATCAACCAGGTCGGCTGCGGAAAGTCGCCCTTTTGAAAAACGATCGGTTTGAATCATAGCCGTTTTTTGGGCCACGTCCACTGAGGCGACAGTAGCCTTATAGCTTATTTCAGCCGCTTTTATATCTGCATCTGCTGCCTCAGTCCGGAACAGTAAGGCATGGATATCAGGACGATTAATAAGGCTGTTAGGTATCCTATTCAAATTTCGGGGTAGCCAATATGTGTACGGAATTTGTGGGAAATAAATTTCTTTTTTATTATACATAACAGTAAATAGGTGCTACATTTAGCACATGAGTATTTCGGAGATAAAACAAATTCTTGAAGAGATAAATATCCGACCAGATGCAACTGAAAATGAGTCTGTGTCTGAGGCCATTTTTGCTCTCCTTCAGCTCGTTGAGCGTTTGAATAAAGAGAATGAAGGGTTAAAAACAAAAAACCAAAATTTGCAAGATGCAATTAGCCTGCTCAAAGGAGAACAGGGAAAGCCGACTGTTCTCGGTAAGACAAAAGGAAAGCAGGGCAATGTCTCGTCGGAAAAAGATAGAAAAAAAAGGGAAATAAAGGGAACAAAAAAATCCAAAGCGAAGAAGGATGAGATAAAGGTAGACCGAAACGAAATCTGTAAGGTTGATCAGTCCAGTTTACCAGATGATGCCGTATTCAAGGGCTATGAGAAGATCGTTGTTCAGGAAATTCTAATTACCACAGACAACGTTGAATATGGTGAGTGTTTTTTGACTCTATCCTCTTTCAATATAGACTATGAAACCCCGGAATTTGAATAGGATACCGATAGAGGATTAATAGCATCGTTGAACCCAAGCGAAGATGCTTGACCGTTTCATCTCCGGCGGTCTTGAGTCCAGGTCTGGCAAGCCAAATGCTTTAATCATAGATATCCCCTGTTTATCTAAAAATCCGTTTCAATCTTTTTCGATAAATCTCAAGAAACCTGTCCTTCAAGCGCTCATTCAGGAAGCTTTCTTCTATCATTTTTTCAATAGCAGGCGTAATATCATGCAAATGTAACAGAGAGTTGGCGGACTGTTTGTTGGTAAGTCCAAAATGCTCCGCCAGTTTTATGAAGTTTTTTCTTGAAAACCGGTTCTTTTTTCCCTGTAAACTAAGGCACATTTCTTCACGTTCTTCCGGCAGTACAAGCCTTGAGTTGACAAGGTCATATACAGGGGAAAGATGATAACCGATGCTCTCCTCTTTAATGAGGGAAAAATTCTTCAAATGCGCGTCACCGTTACCCAACACATAATTCAGAAGCGCCCTTTCAAAAAGCTCAACCAGGTCGAGACCGGGAACATTTGAGTATTTTTTGATGACGTTCGCGATCTTCTCGTATGATCCATCATATTTGTCATTGGTTTGAAGAAGCTGCTGAAAATCCTCCTGTTGAAGTTTTGTTCCGTCTTCCAACCGGTCAAATCGTTTCACGAGATAGGCAAGTTTGCCGTCTGAAAGCGGAATAAGAGCATGTGATGGAACCGCAATTCCGTATACGGATGCGCTGCACATACAAAGATTCTCATTTTCGGGAAGCGACTCAAATCGTTCTGTTTGAGGTTTCAGGATGTAAGACCCTCCTCTTTCAATCACAGTCAGTTGATGACTTTTACGGTCATGGATGAGGGAAAGTTTCGGTTGGATACCGGAAATGGACATTCTGCCGACCATTTTTTGTGCCTCACCTGCAATATCAGGAGTGCTGAAAGGCACTTTCGGGGGTCTTGCCGTTCCAAAAAGTTTTCTGGAACATCGAGGATGATAGCCACCCGTTAGTTTCAGGTCGGTCTCAATATTCTGGCAGGACAGGCATTGATCGTTCATAATTTTTTTTCCTCATCGATAAACCGTCAGATAATTATTCGATTTTAAAAATTGGCACAAGGATAGAGTGAGAAGATAAGAATAATCGAATATCTCCGACTGATAACGCAATGAAATTATTTATATGACGGCCTATACCGGAATTATCTTTACTGCCCCTATGCAGTCTCCGCAAGTGGCAAGAAGGATGTCAAATACGTTTTCCGGGTCTATTTTCAGGGTGCGGCTTGTAATGTCCAGCAGCCAGCCTTCCGGAAGAAGGCCAAGGAAAAAGGGAAAAAGAGACTTACTTTCATACGGATTGTTTGTAAGAGGCAGGGTAAGGCTCACAGGTTGAGCATTCGGCAGAGAGAGATAGTTTTTGTAGTAACTGAAGCGATACCCCCTAATATTTTTTTCCAGCAGGGCAGCTTTTGTATCCCTCAGATAGACATCGGCGCTATTTCTTCTATTTTTCATTAGTTGCGTTTAATTCAGCTTCCGGCCGCAGATCAACAGGGCCAAGCGTTTTCCCAAACAATTGAAGCACCTGATTCACCTTGTCTATTCTCAGGGTCGATTTATCCTGTTCCAGCTCCCTGATGAATCTCAGCCCTACTCCGGCTTTGCGGGCCAAATCGGCTTGGGTCAATCGGTGGATCTTACGCTGCTTTTTTACAAAATCACGCAATGTTATTATTTGTACCATACCCGACAGGAACCATGCTTCCGTTATTGTTTGCTCATTATACCCCTTCGGGTACTTTATTAAAAATATAGCGATCTATTATACCCTTATGGGTATAATTTTGATTTCTAAACAAAAAATTAATACCTATAGGG
>JAGGWL010000296.1 GCA_021157555.1 Deltaproteobacteria bacterium
ATTTAATTGTTAAGCCGTCAAGCTTTAAATTAAATTGTTTTATTTTTTTTATGCGAATAAAAAGAACTTCGTCATAAAAAAAGTTAAACTATCATTTAATTATTAAGCCGTCAAGCTTTAAATTAAATTGTTTTATTTTTTTTATGCGAATAAAAAGAACTTCGTCATAAAAAAAGTTAAACTATCATTTAATTGTTAAGCCGTCAAGCTTTAAATTAAATTACTCCCGTTACTTAATTTTTAACTTATGGAAACGCTTTTTCCCTGCTCTTAATGATATTTCCATCTCCTTAATATCATTGTCAGAAATTAAGTAATCAAAGTTACTTATGCGTTGTCCATTGATATAAGCACCACCCTGTTTTATAAGCCTGCGAGACGCGCCCTTACTGTCCGCCAGGCCCACATCATAGATTATTTGAAATGCGGGAATACCCTGTTTAATTTGTTTTCTATCAATAAATGAATAAGGAACAGAAGTATCAGCCTCCGCCTCATTTTGGCGTGGTATAGCGCTGCTTTGTAAAATCTTTTCCGAAACAGCTCTGGATCCGAACATACTTGCTGATGCATTATATGCTTTAGCAGCCTCTTCCCTGCCATGCGCAAGCATGGTAGTTTCAAAGGCAAGCACTGACTTTGAGCTATTTAAATCCACGCCTTCTTTTTTTTCAATTGCTTTGATTTCATCCATAGGAAGAAAAGTAAATAAAGCAAGAAATCTCGCAACATCTCTGTCATCTGTATTAATCCAATATTGATAGTACTCATAAGGAGTCGTTTTTGACGGATCAAGCCATATCGCTCCTTTGACTGTTTTGCCCATTTTAGCGCCGTTGCTGGTTGTTATGAGGGGAAATGTCAATCCAAATACAGTTTCCCTACGTTTTTTTCGTACCAAATCTATGCCTGCAACAATATTACCCCATTGATCACTTCCGCCCATCTGGAGCCTGCAACCAAGCTGATCATATAACATCAAAAAATCATATGCCTGTAATAACATATAGTTGAATTCAATGAAATTCAACCCCTCATCTGATTCCAGGCGCATCCTGTAGCTTTCAGCTTTTATCATACGATTCACTGAAAAATGCCGACCTGTTTCCCTTAAGAATGGTATATATTCCAAACTATTCAACCATTCAGCATTATTTGATAATAAAGCCTTCCCTTCACTAAAATCTATAAACCTTGATAATTGATTTTTTATTCCAGCAATATTATCATTTAGTTTATCCTGTGTAAGCAGTTTTCTTGTTTCAGTTTTTCCGCTGGGATCTCCTACAAGGCCGGTTCCGCCTCCGATAAGTGCTATCGGTTGATAACCATTTCGCTGCATATGAGCAAGTGCCATTATAGGAACAAGACTGCCAACATGCAGACTGGCTGCTGTTGGGTCAAAACCGATATAGCAGGAGACTCCTTTTTCGTTAAGGTAATCATCTATCTCTTCATTGTGGGTAGTCTGTTCTACAAATCCTCTTTCATAGAGAATTTCTTTAACATTAGCCATGTTTTATTATAACACCTTTACCAAATATTTATTTTCGTGTTTTCGTGATAAGTTTTTTTTAGTTCCGCTTGTCCTGATTAGGAAAGAAACGATTATTTTTCTCCACGTTCCTAAACTCTATTTATTTGCATATTCCACGGCCCTGGTCTCACGTATCACTGTGACCTTGATCTGCCCAGGGAATGTCAACGATTCTTCAATATTTTTCACGATATCTCTGCTAAGAAGCGTAGCCTCTTCATCCGAAATAATCTCACTTTCGACCATTACTCTAAGTTCGCGCCCGGCTTGAATAGCATAAGTATTTGCAACACCTTTAAATGATTTTGCAATATCTTCCAATTTTTCAAGGCGTTTAACATAATTTTCAAGCAATTCCTTTCTGGCCCCTGGCCTTGCTCCGGAAAGCCCATCTGCTGCCTGAACAAGTACATCATAAACACTATCAGGTGGCACGTCTTCATGGTGCGCTTCGATAGCGTGTACCACACTACTGGATTCGCCAAACTTTTTCGCCATTTTTGCACCAATAATTGCATGAGATCCTTCAACCTCATGATCAATAGCTTTACCAATATCATGAAGCAGCCCCATGCGTCTTGCTAATTTTTGATCAAGCCCCAATTCAGAAGCCATGATACCACATAAAAAAGCTACTTCAATAGAATGCTGCAAAACATTTTGGGCAAAGCTAGTACGATATTTTAAACTGCCTATATACATAATAAGTTCATTATGTATACCATGTACCCCCAAATCAAAAATTGCCTGTTCACCGGCCTCCTTTATTGTTGTATCAACTTCACGCTCAACCCTCTTTACAACTTCCTCTATTCGAGCGGGATGAATACGTCCGTCAGAAATCAGCCGCATAAGAGAAAGCCTTGCAACCTCACGCCTGACTGGATTAAAACCAGACAAAATTACTGCCTCGGGAGTATCATCAATAATAAGATCTATTCCGGTTGCGGCTTCTATTGCTCTTATGTTTCGTCCCTCCCTGCCAATAATACGTCCTTTCATATCATCACTTGGGAGTTGTACTACCGAGACGGTGCGCTCCGCTACATAATCACCTGCATATCTTTGTATAGCGGTCGCAATTATTGTTTTTGCTTTTTTTGCAGCCTCTTTTTGGGACTCATTCTCTATTCTTTTTATAAGCCTTGCGCCCTCATATTTCGCTTCATTTTCCATTGCTCTGAGCAATAGTTCTTTGGCCTGCTCTGAAGTCAACCCGGAAATCCTTTCAAGCTGCATTTTTTGCTCATCAATCAGTTTATCATATTTACGTTCGTTATCCTTTAGGTTGCTCTCACGTTTTTTAAATTGTTTTTCTTTCTGAGCAAGCTCTTTATCTCTGTGATCAATTTGTTCTGCCTTACGGTCTACATTTTCCTCTTTTTGTATTAATCTCTTATCCCTTTTCCTTAACTCCGTTATTGTATCTTTGGATTCGGTATCAAATTCACTCTTCATTCTGAAAAGCTTATCCTTTACCTCAAGCTCGGCCTCTTTTAAAACTATCTCGGACTGCTGTCTTGCGTCATTTATCAGCCTGTGCGCTTCAACATCAGCTGATTCAATTTTTTTAGCTATATATTTAATCTTCAGACAGTATGCAAAAGCTATCCCTACACAAAAGGCAAGCAAGCCTACCATTACATAATATATTATCATCAATATTCTCCCAGAAACTCAGTAATTCCGCTTCACTCTAAATCAATCATTATAATAGTCAGTTCTAACAGGCAGGAGAAAAAACAAGATTTTTTAGCATAAAATATGAATTGTTTTATTAAAATAAGCAACAGGGAGGAAATGAATTGGCAGAAATCAAACTGCTAAGGAACGTGGACGAAATAACTTCCACAAGTAGGCGCACAGATTTAGGTCAGGTTTGTTCGATCTGAAAGCACAAAAGTTGAAGGAATAGCAAGCTATTTCAATATGTTTGTGCTTTCAGATCGGGCAAAGATGGCCTGAAGCTGTGATGTATAATTGGAGAAGTTATTTTGTCCTCGTTCCTAAGGGACCTGGAATGAAATAAACCCCCGCCATGTGCCGTGCTGACAGGTCTTTGAACCGAAATACAAAAAATGGGTGCACTTGTGGTCTCTTTAGGCTTTTCTGTACAAGCAGAACCTGCTCACCAAAACCAGGAAGGCTCCCTGAAAAAAAATATTGGGTCAAAGAGCGCAATACAATCACGAACACTGCAGGGGTTATATGTTCAGTTC
>JAGGWL010000253.1 GCA_021157555.1 Deltaproteobacteria bacterium
AAATATTGAATCAACTTGCCGATAAAAGCGTTTCATCTGCCTCTGTATTAAAAGAAAAAACCAGTCATGCCGCTGAAAAAGCTGCCTCAAAATTAAAAAAAACCGGGATGGATGCTGCAAAGGCAACCGCAGATGCCGCAGGCAAGGCCGCTCATGTAATGGCGGAAGAAGCCAGGATTCTTGGCAAGAGGTCTCTTGATGTGGCTAAGGGAGCCGCTTCAGGATTATGGAAAGGCGCCACGGATGCATTAAAGAAAGACAAAAAATCTGAAAAATAGTGCACTGGAACAAAATTTATGAAATATTTCTTCTTGCTTATACTCCTGTTTCCAACATCTCTTTTTGGTGCGGAATGTCCCAATGATGTAAAAAAGAGTAAAACATTCAGTTTGTACTTTGAAAATGATCTTTTCGGCAATACAGACAAAGGTTACACCAACGGCACAAAATTATCCTGGGTTTCAGATGATCTCACAGGATATGCAGAAAGCGGCAGGCTTCCGAAATGGAGTCTGCCGTATGTAAAGAAGATTCCTTTTATTAATAAACCGGGGCTGCAGCGTAATATTACCTTATCACTAGGGCAGAACATGTATACCCCAGAGGATATTGAATGCAAAGAGCTAATTAAAGATGATCGGCCCTATGCAGGCTGGACATATGTTGGCGCAGCATTTCACAGTAAAAACTACTCGTATCTGGATTCACTGGAAATACAGATCGGCATAGTAGGTCCCGAATCATTTGCTGAACAGACTCAAAAATTTATACATCGAATCAGGAATAGCCAGCGGCCAAACGGCTGGGATCATCAGCTTAAAAATGAACCCGGCCTGGCTGTAATATATGATCATAAGACTCGCGTCCTGTGTGCAAATCACCGAGGTATTGATATTGATGCAATTACTCATATTGGCGGGGCAATTGGTAATGTTTATACCTTTGCCGACACAGGGATGGAAGTCCGTTGGGGCTTAAATATTCCTTCCGATTTCGGAACCTCCCTGATCCGTCCTTCCGGGGACTCCAATGCCCCTGTAACTGCACGGGACCCACGCATTTCATGTGATAAGGATTTCAGTCTTTACATGTTTACCATGATAAACGGATACGTTATGCTCCATAATATTTTTCTGGATGGCAACACCTTTACCGACAGCCACAGCGTGGACAAAAAATATTTTGTCGGAGAAATAGGAGCCGGGATAGGAATGGTTTACCATTGCTATAAGCTTTCATATGCGCATATCCTGCGAACAAAAGAATTTAACCATCAGGACAGCAATGCCCAGGTTTTTGGCTCCCTTACATTTTCTTTTACATATTGATGGGCTATGTTGAAGGTGGAAGGTTAAAAAAAAGGATTATCAAAAAATGATAGCTAAATCATATCTTGCCTGGCTACTTTTTTATAAGTTCGAAAAAATACACCCTTTTTTTCTCAATATGAAATTTTCTCAGTAATTTCAACCTAATGGCTTAGGGTTTGTTTTTTTTAACCGGTGGTTGATATCTTTGCCGATACGTTCGGCATCCTTTTCCGGCACATTACATGCTGTGAAAACTCTACTCCACTTCGATACAGTCTCATGAACTTCCATGACCACTTCCTGAGCCTGTTGTCGTCGTTTTAAGCCGAAATACACAGCCTCCTGCAGGAGTGTTTCAAGATCAGGCGACCTGTTATCGTATCCGATGCGCAGCACATGTTCTCTGTTAAAACCGATGTTTGGCACCAGGTCGAATGCAGGGCTCAGTCTCCAACCTTCATCATTGTGCAGCATAATGAAATTTTTCAGGTGGTCATCGGTGTTGCCGATCATCACGTTGAACACCATCTGCCTGTAAAGCCTCTGGAGGTCCTGCCCCGGTTGCGTGGAAACATGCCTGATCATTTCCGCCAGGTCCCTGTAGCCGGCATAGTAATATCCGTCGGCCTTGAGCAGTGACTGCATGCTGATCAAGTGATTGCGCCCACCGGCTTCGTTGATATCGAATCGTTTCACCAACAGGCATTTTCTGGAACCTAACGCTAAAAGCCTGCTATCGGCCGTTTCGATGCCTGCTCTGCGGCCTAACTCCATGGCGGCGGCCTCCAAGCTTACAACGTCCAGTTGATCCCTGCCACTGGCAAACTTTGCCAGGTATGCGCCATTTTCATCCTTGACAAGCGCTTTGGGCCTGGCCCCACCTGGGGAACTGCCTGCCTGAAACAACAGTGAAAGTTCATCGTCGTCCATAGCTCCGTCCTGCTCAAATTTTTCCACCAGCAGCGCCAGTTTCTGCAGGTGACGAAGGGAAACCCCTGTCATTTTCAAATCCGGCCGACCTTTTTCCACATAGCTCAAAGCCCCCAAACCCTGGTTTCCTAACAAGCGCAACAACTGTGGGATTCGTTGGTCTGTGCGGCCCAGCTTGTAGCGGCGGATCAGGAGCCTGCGGCCCCAATCGTCCGGAAGACTGTCTTCAAAAACACCATGAACGCCGGTATGAGGCCGATTTGCATTAAATGATGCCGCGGACAGCGGTAAATGCAGCGGGTCGAGTGGGAAGGCTTTCGGATTCTCCAGATATTCAGGAACATAGCGGAATTGTCCATCCAATCCTCCCCTGACATCAGGGTCGTCGATAGCCATTTCTCCGACCTTGATGCTTTCCCCTGCTGGCAGGTTTAACCATACATCAAGCTTTATCATCTCATCCTCTTGCGGCTGCCACCTGCCCGCTGGCGCTTACTGGTTTTTCTTTTTAATTTCGCAAACAGGTCTTCTTTTGGAGCCAGAACCTCCTGCCAGCCGTCAAGCCGGCCAAGGATGCTGCTTGCCTCCAGCCATTTGCCAATCAGCGTCTGCGAAGAACCTTTTTCCATTTTGCTGTACGACTGACGGGTTAAGCCAAGCCTTTGTGCGAACAGTTCCTGGCTTTCGTTACGAGCCAGGCGCGCCTCTTTCAACCTTTCGCCAAGCTGTAACAGCAAAGATCCAACATTTTCTTCATTGTTAATCATATTTAACTTTATAGTATAATAATGCCTACTAAGTAAAGTATTATTTACAGAAAAGATTGAAAGATTGGGGGCGGATCGAGACAACTGATTGAGAAGATTAGGAACGTGGACGAAATAACTTCCACAAGTAGGCGCACAGATTTAGGCCATCTTTGGGAAAGTTGTTTCGTCGCTCGTTCCTTAATTCAAAACATTTCATACTTCACAAGCCTTCCGTCCAGGCCTGCGTTTCGTAATGGTTTTTTCCATGTCGGCTTAAGACCAATTTTTTTTATCATAGCCCGGTTTCCAAAAAAAATATAAACATGGGATCCCTTGCATCGCTGCTTTAAAAAATCTCCCAGGTTTTTATAAAAACCCTCTAACCCCGTCTCCTCTTTCAGACGAATTCCGTATGGCGGATTACAAACAATCAGACTATTTTCAATACCGGACAGCTCATGCATATCTTTTTTTAAGATGCTTATTTTGTCACCATCAGGCAAACAATGGCAATTGACAGTGGCTGCTTTTACCGCAGATGGATTTTTATCACTGCCTGTAATCAAACCTTTTGGCAGACGCCGTATCTTTTTATCCGATTGCGCCTTAATTTTTTTCCAAAGCCCTTCATCAAAATCCGGCAAAAAATTGAAACCAAAACGGTTTCTCAAAAAACCAGCTGGAATAGAACAAACACGCATCATCGCCTCACAAAGAAGTGTTCCGGATCCACACATGGGGTCATAAAGAGGACGTTCACCATTCCATTCTGAAAGCGCCAAAATTGCAGCGGCAAGTGTTTCCTGCATGGGCGCTGCAACAGTTTTACACCTGTATCCACGGCGATGTAACGAACCACCCGATGTATCAAAACTGATGATTCCCTGATCCTTTTCAATGTGAAGATTTAACCATATATCCGGAGATTTTTTATCCACATTCGGCCGGCTTCCGCACTTGCTCCTGAAAAAATCAGCCACGGCATCTTTTAAACATAAGGAAGCAAATTTGGAATGTCTTATGTTAATGTTCCCGGAAACATTAGCAAAAATCCCAAACGTATTCCGAACAGAAAAAAATGAGGTCCAGTCGATTGATTTTCCGGCATGATAAAGATCTTCTCTATTCCGACAAGTAAATGTTATCAATGGTGCCAATACCCTTGTAAGAAGACGGGCATTATAATTAATAGCATAAAGAACTGCCTGATCCGCTGAAAAATGAATTCCGCGATATCCATGTTTTAGTTGCACCGCACCAAGCGACTCAAGTTCTTTTGCAGCAAGGGATTCAAACTCCCCTGGAATTTGGGCAAAATATCGCCCGGTCTTCTGATATAAAAATAGACTCATTTATAACCCATTAGTTTTTTTGTTATTTTTGAAATTCATAAATAAACTTCCTGAATCCGCTTCGCTCATGTGAATATGCATCATCAAGGGTAGTCTTATTCCGGTATTCAATTAGATTCATCATTAAAGAGATCATATCTGGCTTTCCGTCAAGAATATGCATGGCAATCTCTTTTACACGCGGCAAGAGTTCATCCTGCGGCACTACTTCATTGACAAGCCCGAGTCTTAAAGCTTGTTCTGCCATAATTGGCTGGCATGTCAAAGAAACCTGTTTTGCCATTCGTACTCCTATAGCCTGCTGCAGAAGCTGGGACATTCCCCATCCGGGGTGAATGCCGACTCTGGCGTGTGTATCTGCAAAAAAAGCATTTTCGGATGCTATTAAAAAATCAAGATTCAGCGCTAATTCAAGGCCTCCTGTGATTGCAGGGCCATTAACAGCTCCTATGACAGGTTTTTTGCAGGCCGCAATTATATCAGGAAAATCGAGCCCGTCGTTTCTGGGATCGAAAATATTATCCTTCTCCAGAACGGCAAGATCAATTCCGGAACAGAATGACTTGCCCTGGCCGGTAATAATCAAGACTCTGATCTCTTCGTCTTCACTTGCCATTTCTATATAATTGTATAGATGAACAAGAAGATCCTGTGTAATTGCATTGCTTCTGGCCGGCCTGTTAAGGGTTAACCAGGCGATTCCATCTTCTTTATTTAAAAGCACAGGTTTTTCCATTAATTTTCTCCTATTTTATTCGATGATATCGGCTTTGTTCAATAAAAATGCCCAGTTATCGTTAACTATTTTCTGTATTTTATGCAAATCTTCAGATGATAACTGCTTAAAACGGCCTTGTGACACAAAATATTCTTTAACAGGGCATTGCTCCGGCATATAGTTGATGGTGTAACGAATTCCATTTTCTACTTCATATAAAGGAAAAATTCTGGCTTGAACAGCCTGACGTGCTGTTTTAATTGATATTTCAGAAGGAATTTGCCATCCTGTAGGACAACTTGCAAAAACATGCAAAAAT
>JAGGWL010000362.1 GCA_021157555.1 Deltaproteobacteria bacterium
AACTTTTTTGATATTTTCTACCAGTCCATGCACAGGAATAGAAATTTGATTTTTGGTATTCATGTTTCTCATTATCACTGTGCCCTGCTTTAATTCATCTTCCCCAACTATCAGAACATGTGCTGCTCTAAGCCGGTTGGCCCGTTTCATCTGGCTTTTAAGGCTTCGATCGTTTAAATTCAACTCGGTTCTGATTCCTTCCAGACTCAGGTGAGATGCCCATTCCAGAGCGGTTGTTCGGATAGACTCGCCAAGCGCAGCTATAAAAATTTCAGGATGCTGTAAAAAATTATCGCTTTCGGCAATCTTGATTTCTGCCAGCCTGTCCAGTCCTATGGCAAAACCAATGGCAGGATGATCAGGACCGCCAAGCGCCTTCAGCAGACCGTCATATCTGCCTCCTCCAGCCACAGCACTCTGGGCTCCTAAAGAACCGGTTTGCATCTCGAAAGTTGTTCTGGTGTAATAATCAAGTCCTCTTACCAGATTTTTATCCACAACATATGGTATTTTAAGGCTTTTAAGGGTTTTTTTAACAGTATTAAAATGCTCTTTACATTCAGGGCATAAAAAATCAAGTATTGCCGGGGCGTTTGACATGGCCTCTCTGCAAGTCGGCACCTTGCAATCGAGGACCCTTAAGGGATTTCTTTTATGCCTTCTTATGCAATCAGAACAGAGTTTATCAGATACCGATGAAAGCAGAGTTGAAAGTGCTTTTTTGAATCCAGGCCTGCACTCAGGACAACCAAGTGAATTTATATGAGTTACAATATCCGCAACATTAAGTTTTGAAAAAATTGTTGCCAGCATAAAGATTAACTGGGCATCTATCAAGGGGGAAGCAATGCCGAAGACTTCGGCATTAATCTGATAGAATTGCCTGTATCTGCCCTTTTGAGGCCTTTCTCTTCTGAACATAGGCCCTATTGAATAAATTTTTTGGACAGGATCTTTTGCATAAAGTTTATGCTGAATATAAGCTCTAACTACAGATGCCGTTGCTTCCGGCCGCATGGTAAGCAAATCGCCTTTTCTGTCCGGAAAGGTGTACATTTCCTTTTCGACTATATCTGTGTCTGCTCCAATACTCCTTGCGAACAGTTCGGAACGTTCCAGAACAGGCAGTCTGATCTCTTTAAAACCAAAGTTTTCAAAAATATCCTGGGCGGTTTTTTCTATATGCTGCCAAAGTTCAGTTTCTCCAGGAAGAATATCTTTAAATCCTCTGATTATTTGTATCGTTGTCATGTGGTGATTACCTCAAATTTCATCCAAGAATAAATCTAAATAAAATATTCTGAAAAGAATAGATTAGTCAACAAGAATATTTTTGTTGATACATCTTTAAACTTATTGATATTATCAATATAATAATTAATTTTTATATGAAAGTGCCTGAAGTAATAGAGACAAGGCATGCTGGTTTATATGGAATTTAGATTTTGTCCTTATTGTGGAAAAGAGTTACAGATAATATCAGATGGCGACAGGAAAAGGTTGTATTGTAAAGAATGCGCTGTCGTTCATTACAGAAATCCTACTGTTGGGGTTGCGATTATTCTGCTTAAAGAGAATAGACTGCTTCTTGTTAAACGCATTGGATCTTATGACGGTAAATGGTGCATACCCTGTGGTCATCTGGAGTGGGATGAAGATGTCAGGGAGGCTGCCAGGCGTGAGTTTAAAGAGGAGACAGGGCTGGAAGTTGAAATAGGAACGGTTTTTGCGGTTCATTCTAATTTCCATGATCCAAAAAAACAGACTGTAGGTATATGGTTTTTAGGAAAACTAACCGGAGGAGAGCTTAAACCGGGCTCTGATGCAAGAGAAGTTGCATTTTATTCTGTAGACAACCTTCCAGATGCGATGGCATTCCCTACAGACCGCCTTGTTTGCCAAAAAATTGCAAAATGTATTGAATCCGGTAATCTGCCCGAATAGTTTGGAAGGTTTTTATAATGAATGTAAATATCAAAAAAATACTGGTTTTGTTATTATCTATTACTCTTTTTTTATTCCCTTGCGCACAGACAAGTGCATATATATTACAAGGACCTCATATTCTTCAGTTAACGTTGGAAAATATTGGAAAATCCAAAGAGCTTTTAGTTGAACAAAAGCTTACAATATTTAGTGGATCTGAAGTTGAAACCCCGGTAGAACTTCATGAAACGGTAAGTTTTTTTCCTCCTGAAAAGTTTCGCTCAGATATTATCTCTGACAATATACACAGAACAATCATTGCTTCAGAAGGGCATTTCCTCTCTTTAGTCGATGCTAATCTTTCTGAATACTTTGAAACGGAATTCGATTTATATAAAGATTTTTTTTTATACAATTCAAGAAAACTACTTGAAACAAGATTATCTTTACTGGGTGTGGATATAAATACTTCCAGCTTTGGACGCTTTGAAGGGAGAACAGCATATGTCCTTGGCGCAACTTATCCGGATGAATCTGTTCCGCAAATCTGGTTTGATAAAAAAACTTTCAGACCCTTTCGATGGATTGTTATCGGCAAGACCCTTAAAAATTCTGGAGATCATTTTGAAATTCGCTATCATCACTGGCAGAAAAAAGGCAGAATATGGTATCCGATGTTTATAGAGTTTTTTCAAAATAATATAAAAGTACGTGAAATTAAAGTGATTAATGTTATCACAAAACCTTCTTTCAAAAAAAATGTTTTTGAGATGGAGAGTCTAAGGTCTGAGCATATTCCGGTTTTAAATATTGCGGAAGATCAACAAAATGGGGTATCAGAAGTACAAAAAACGATAGAGCGATTTAAAAAAAAATATGAATAACTTCTTCAAGGAGGTAGCATGATAAAATATTCAATTTCTATTCTTTGTTTTACACTGCTTTTTTTATTAACATCTTCAGCTTATACTGATCAGCAGAAAGAAATCATCGAAAATGTAGGGAATGGCAGTATCAACTGGAGCAAGGGTTGTTTAAAAGCCATAGGTATAGGCGCACCACCGGAACATCTATATGGCAAACCAAATGCTCGACCAATGGCTTTAAGAGCGGCCAAACTGGATGCTTTACGCAATCTTCTTGAAGTAACAAAAGGAGTCAGGATTGATTCCAGTACGATCGTGAAAAATTTTGCGCTTGAACATGACGTGATAGAGTCAAAAGTACATGGAATGGTAATGGGCGCGCAGGTTACCAACAGGGAATATATGTCGGATGGTTCTGTTGAGGTAACAATGCTTATGAGTCTGCACGGAGGTTTTTCTCAGCTTGTGCTTCCTGCTGATATTAAACAGATAGTGACTGTAATGCCGGTTACAACTAATCAGGATTCTGTTTTGAGCCCTAATAAAAGTTCTAATTTTAAAAACAATTCAGAAAAATATACAGGCCTGATAGTCGATACCAGGGGTATTAGCGTAAAGCCTGCAATGTCTATCGTTATTCTTGATGAAAATGATCAGGAGATTTATGGAACCGCCTTTGTAAGCCGTGAGTTTGCAGTACAAAAAGGTATGTGCGGATATGTAAAAAACCCTGAAAGTGCCCGTAATGATCCGAGAGTTAAAGGCAATCCTTTAACCGTAAAAGGATTAAGAACAAAAGGAGACGGGCAATCTGATATTGTAATAAGTAATGCCGATGCATCAAGAATCCAAAGTTTTTATGAACATCTGGCGTTTTTTAAAGAATGCCGTGTAATTATTATAACAGATTAAGGAAACGGAAGAGGCAAAATGCGGTTTATTAATTTCAAAATAATCTGTTTTTTGTGGCTGATCTTATTTCTTTTTCCTGCCATACAACTTGTTTCAAGCTGTGCTGCAAAAGTGAATAGCCAGGATGGAAAAGCCCTTGTGACTTTGCTTGAAGGAAAGGCTTTTAGAATTATAAAAGCCACAACTCGGCTGTTACCTTTAACTCAAGGTGATTATGTATATCAAGATGATCAGGTAAAGACGGAGCAGGACTCAAAACTGGAGTTAAAACTTCCGGACGGAAGTTTTATCCGCTTTGATGAATCGACAACATTTAAACTTGCATCTGTTCTTTATATTAAAAAGGACAAAGAACGTAATATTAATGTCCGCATGATTCTTGGTAAAACATGGGCAAAAGTAACCAGGTTGTTTGGAAAAAAAGGAGGTTTTGCGATCTCTACCAAGACCGCTGTGGCAGGTGTCCGTGGTACTGTTTGTCGGGTTAATGTGCGAAAGGATGATTCAGTAACTGTAAAAGTTTATTGGGGTGAGATTCTTGTGCAAAAACTTAAAGATAAAGAAAAGGCACAAGAATCGACGAAACAAATCGGCAAAATAACAAAACCGACAAGGGTTTCGGGGCCTTATCCAGTACCTGGACCACATTCTGTTTCTATTGAAGAATGGGCTTATATATTAAAATCTATGCAGCAGATAAAAATAAACCGGGATGGGTCAGCAGAAAATCCAACCACTTTTACGAATGAGGAAGACAGAAACAACTGGGTAGACTGGAATAAAAAGCGGGATGCGGCGATGGAGCAAAAATAATGAGAAGTTATTCCCAATTACAAAAATTTTCGACCTTTGCGGGTAGATTTTAGTGGAGTATTATACCATTCAGTAATTGGAACAACTTGAACAACAGGAACTATTTCCTAAGCCTGTTGCAGACCATTCCAAATCCATTTCTCCTTGACATAATCATACTTATTGTATATTGGTCATAAGATAATTTATCATGTGAAATTATTTATGTAGAAATAGGCGTCCATCATTTCCTGATTTATCTTTTTTTAATGTTGGTTCTGCCTGGTTCCCATGTTCCAGCGTGGGAATCCCATATGGTATGTATTCCCACTCTGGAACAAGAAGTGCTAAAAATATAAATTAAATGATTCCTATAAACCTATCTATTTCAATTCATTATTGATTCAGGGAATGACTGATAAAAATATGCTAATAAATCTTTTGGAAAAACATAAAACTAAAATTATTGACAAATGGATTGAATGTCTTCGGAACTCATATTCAGGCGAAACCGCTAAATTTCTCAAATCACAAAATGATCCGTTCGCAAATCCGGTTGGCAATACCATCTCAACTGGTTTGGCAGGTTTGTTTGAACTTATACTTAAAGAAGCAGAGCCGAATGCAATAAAATCAATTCTCGACCCAGTCTTGAGAATCAGAGCGATTCAAAGCTTTACGCCATCCCAGGCAACAGATTTTTTATTTTCCCTGAAAAAAATTATAAAAGAAGTTCTTGGAAACGAAATTTTACAGAATAAAAAAGATATAGATGAGTGGTTTGTTTTTGAAATAAAGATTGACCAACTTATTCAAACAGGGTTTGATATCTATATGGAATGTATAACAAAGCTCTACGAGCTTAAGGCTACGGAAATGAAAAAAAGAACATTCAGCGCATTTGAGCGGGCTGGATTAGTTAAAGATAATACATAAAAAAAAGCCGGGTCTATTTTATTAACCAAGTATATTATTAATCAGGCTTTAATGTACAAGATTTTTTTATAGTATTAAGTTATACCGGCATCTTATGACAGGTCTTGCGACTCTTGAAAAAAATCTTGATATTTTAAAGTGCAGAAAGCGAGGTGTTATTACATGAATGTTAAATACATGTTCCCACTGGCAGCAGTTGTTGTTTTAATGCTGTTATCGTATGTGGGCGCCGAGGCTGGAGGGTTATCGGCGTTGTTTGGAATCGTGATACCTTATCTGGCTGTAATAATTTTTATTGCTGGATTTGCACGGCGTATTTTAGACTGGTCGAATTCCTCGGTTCCTTTCCGCATTCCCACAACATGCGGTCAGCAGAAATCGCTTCCATGGATAAAACAGAATAAAATTGATAACCCGAGTTCTCTCGGTGGTGTTATTCTGCGAATGTTTTTTGAAGTCTGCTGTTTTCGTTCATTATTCAGGAATACCAAAAATGAGCTTTATAACGGATCACACCTTACCTATTCATGGGAAATATGGTTATGGGTTGCCGCCCTGGCATTTCATTATGCTTTTCTTGTTGTTGTTGTAAGGCATTTAAGATTTTTTTTAGAACCTGTTCCTGCCTGCGTTAAACTAATTGAATTTTTTGATGGATTCTTTCACATAGAATTTGTGGACAGCATAATACAGATTGGTTTACCCGGAATCATGATTTCCGGCATAGTTCTGCTGGCAGCGGTTATTTTTCTTTTTTTGAGACGCATTTTAATTCCTCAGGTAAATTATATTTCTCTTGCCGCTGATTATTTTCCTCTTTTCCTGATCATGGGAATTGCCTGCAGCGGTATTTTTATGCGTTATTTTACTAAAGTCGATGTAATTGGAATTAAGGAATTTACAATGGGTTTAGTAACATTTCACCCTGTAATTCCCGAAGGTATTGGAGGCGTATTTTATATTCATCTGTTTCTGGTAAGTGTTTTGCTGGCATATTTTCCTTTTAGCAAACTCATGCATGCTGGTGGAATATTCCTCAGCCCGACCAGAAACCTGGCAAATAATACTCGTGCCGTAAGGCATATAAATCCCTGGAACTATGATGTACCTGTTCATACATATGAAGAATATGAAGATGACTTCAGGGAAAAAATGATAGAAGCTGGGCTCCCAGTAGAAAAGGAGTTAAAATGACAGAACTGAAACCTGATGAATTATTAGCAAAAATAGATCGAAATCCACCTGCTTCAGGATGGATGGATACACCGATTGAGATCAGAAAGGGCATATACTGCTATGCTGCCAACCCTAAAAGTGTTGAATATCTCGGTCTTCCGAATGCCAGAAAATGGAACCCTCTCGAAAAAGACTGGAAACTGCCTGAGAATTGGCAGGAAATCATTCACAATGGTTTTAAGGAGAGGCTGGAAAAATTCCGTACATTTAAAATCTTTATGGATATCTGTGTCAGATGTGGAGCATGTGCCGATAAATGTCACTTTTTTATAGGAACCGGTGATCCAAAAAATATGCCGGTTTTACGTGCCGAACTGCTCCGCTCCGTTTACAGGAATGACTTTACAACCTTTGGAAAGATTCTTGGTAAAGTAGGGGGAGCCAGAAAGATGACTCTGGATGTACTGAAAGAGTGGTGGTATTATTTTTTCCAGTGTACAGAGTGCCGCCGCTGTTCTGTTTTTTGTCCTTACGGCATAGACACTGCCGAGATTACAATTATGGGCAGAGAACTTCTAAACCTGATCGGCCTGAATATAGACTGGATTGCAACTCCTGTTGCGAATTGCTACAGAACAGGCAACCATCTTGGAATTCAACCGCATGCGTTTAAGGATATGCTCGATTTTTTTGTCGAGGATATCGAAGAAGTTACCGGGGTTCAGTTAGAACCTCAGTATAATAAAAAAGGGGCGGATATTCTTTTTGTAACCCCTTCAGGCGATGTATTTGCGGATCCAGGCACATATACCTGTATGGGCTATATGATGCTTTTTCATTATTTGAAAGAAAAATACGGTCTTGATGTTACATGGAGTACTTATGCATCAGAAGGCGGTAATTTTGGTTTTTTTACCTCACATGAAACCATGAAAAGACTCAATTCAAAAATGTATGCTGAAGCTAAACGATTGGGTGTTAAATGGATTCTTGGCGGTGAATGCGGGCATATGTGGCGGGTAGTTCATCAATATATGGATACCATGAACGGCCCTGCAGATTTCATGGAAGAACCGGTTTCTCCGATTACCGGGACAAAGTTTGAAAATGCAAAATCAACCAAAATGGTTCATATTGCCGAATTTACGGCCGATTTGATTAAACACAATAAACTCGAACTCGATGTTACGAGAAACGATCACCTGAAAGTTACTTATCATGATTCATGCAATCCCGCCAGAGGAATGGGACTGCTGGATGAGCCCAGATATGTAATTAATAATGTTTGTAATAATTTTTATGAAATGCCGGCCAACACTATCAGGGAACAGACTTTCTGCTGCGGAAGCGGGGCAGGGCTTAATGCCGGAGAAAATATTGAATTAAGAATGGCAGGCGGTTTGCCAAGGGCTAATGCGGTTAAATATGTTCATGAAAAACATGGTGTAAACATGCTGGCCTGTATTTGTGCAATTGACAGGGCTGCATTCCCGGCTCTTATGGAATACTGGGTGCCTGAAGTTGATGTAATCGGACTTCATGAATTGGTCGCCAATGCCTTGATTATGCCTGGAGAATCAAAGAGAACTACTGATTTACGCGGTGAACCGTTACTCGGAATGGAGGATGAGGCTGATGAATGATAAAAGCAAAATCGTCATCGGATTGATTATATTTTTTGTAATTATAACTTCTCCTTTTTGGTATAATATGGGGAAAGCTGTTTCTGTTCCGGAACCTAAACTTTCGGATAAGGCCAAAGCCGCTAAAGTATGTGTTGAATCCAAGGAATATATGAAAACTAATCATATGCATATTCTGGATATATGGCGAAATGAAGTTGTACGGAAAGGCAATAGAACCTATACGAACAGCATGGGCAAAGAATATAACATCAGTCTTTCCAGCGGCGAAGAGTCATGTCTCGGATGCCATGGCGACAAGGCCGAATTTTGTGATAAATGTCACACTTATGCTTCGGTGGAACCTTACTGCTGGGATTGTCATATTAATCCGAAGGAGAAGAAGTGATGAAAAACAGCAGAAGAAATTTTTTAAAAATAGCCGGAATTTCAGCCGTAGGGCTTGGAATTAAGCCTGTTCTTAATACCTTCGCATCACCTGATGAGCATGCTGAACAAAGCAAACCCGGTTTTGCAAAAAACGAAAATGTCCTGACAGGAAAAAGATGGGGCATGGTTATAGATACACGTAAATTTAAATCACCGGAAGATCTTGAGCCAATTGTAGAGGCCTGCCACTCCATCCACAATGTTCCTCACCATAAAGTGAAGAATCATGAAATCAAATGGATCTGGGAGGAGGAATATGAACATGCCTTTACTGACTCGGAAAATGAATATATTAATGATAGACTAAAGCATTTGCCCTTTCTTGTTCTTTGTAACCACTGCGACGATCCTCCTTGTGTAAGGGCTTGCCCCACCAAGGCGACCTTTAA
The DNA here is from genome assembly GCA_021157555.1 of Deltaproteobacteria bacterium. Lineage (GTDB taxonomy): Bacteria > Desulfobacterota > Desulfobacteria > Desulfobacterales > BuS5 > BuS5. The sequence goes on from JAGGWL010000362.1 coordinate 9,070, forward strand.
ACGTGAGGATGGAATCGTGATGATGGATTTTCACAGATGCATAGGCTGCAGGTTCTGCATGGCTGCATGTCCATATGGGTCACGGAGTTTTAATTTTAGAGATCCGCGTCCAGCCATAGAGCATCAGAATCCGGATTTTCCGACCAGAATGAAAGGCGTTGTGGAAAAATGTAATTTTTGCGCCGAAAGGCTGGCTGTGGGGAAAATGCCTAAATGTGTGGAAGCATCAAATGGGGCCATTGCTTTTGGCGATCTTGATGATCCTGAGTCAACCGTAAGAAAATTATTAAAAGAAAATTATACGATAAGACGCAAGCCCAGTTTGGGCACACATCCGTCTGTTTTTTACATTGTCTAAAATAATCTATTTTGATTTATAAAATTGCATAAAAGAGGTGGTTATGCTTGAAAATGCTTTAAAAGGAAACAAGGGGTACTGGACGTGGATTGTGGTACTGCTTGTGATAATGGGCGCAGCAGGACTCTGTTATCTTAAACAGTTCTCCTTCGGCCTTGGAATAACAGGCATGAGCCGTGATGTTTCATGGGGTTTTTATATTGCCCAGTTTACTTTTCTTGTTGGAGTCGCGGCTGGTGGAGTTATGCTGGTACTTCCTTATTATCTGCATAATTATAAGGCGTTTGGGAAGATTACAATTTTAGGTGAATTTCTCGCTATTGCCGCAGTTTGCATGTGCCTTCTGTTTATTATGGCCGATCTGGGACAACCGATGAGAGGCCTTAATGTTTTACTGCACCCGACACCCGGCTCCATTCTATTCTGGGACATGATTGTTTTAAACGGTTATCTGTTCCTGAATATTATTATCGGCTGGAATGTTCTGGAGGCTGAACGGAATTCCGTTCCTCCGCCTAAATGGGTGAAACCTTTTATCTATATATCAATTCCATGGGCTATCGGAATCCATACTGTAACGGCGTTTCTTTTCTGTGGTTTGCCTGGACGCCATTTCTGGCTGACGGCAATCCTGGCACCGAGATTTTTGGCCTCAGCATTTGCTGCAGGGCCGTCCTTTCTACTTTTGTTATGCTTCATTATTAGAAAATTAACAAATTTTGATCCTGGCAAACAGGCGATTCAAACGCTTGCAAAAATTATAACATACGCAATAATCGCCAATGTATTCTTTCTTTTCTGTGAAATTTTTGTCGCTTTTTACAGCAAGATACCTGGACATACCGTCCACTTGAAATATCTTTTTGTCGGTCTGCACGGACATGGTGCTTTGGTACCATGGATGTGGGCATCACTTGTTTTTATGTTTGTGGCGATTATATTGCTTGTTAATCCGGCCACACGCCGCAATGAGACTATTCTCGCTATATCTTGTGTTCTGATTTTTATAGGGACATGGATCGACAAAGGGCTTGG
>JAGGWL010000199.1 GCA_021157555.1 Deltaproteobacteria bacterium
ATATATAGTACTGCATATTATTTTCCTAATGAATGGGCACGAAATAACTTCTCCAGGTAGGGGCAGTCCCCTGTGCCTGCTCAATTACAAATTAATTACGCAATCTTGGGCAACCACAAGGGATTGCCCCTACGAGTATCAAATTTTTTATATTTTTTGGATACTTTATAGTTGGGAAAGTTATTTCGGACCCGTTTCTAACAAAAATTTATTTTTATTTTAACACTTCTTTAGCATTCTCCTAATATTCCCCTAACATTTGCAGAATATATTCTTTTTAAAAGGAAATTGGAAAAAATATTCCACAAATATTATATAGGAGGTAAAATTATGAAAAAATGGATTACAAAGCTAATCAACTCAGGTGTAATCATAATGACAGTCATATTTTTGGCAGTATCATCGCATGCTCTTGAGGTAGATAAAAATCTTCCTGCTTATATTGAGGTCAGCGGGGTTTCGGGAAACATAAAATCGATTGGTTCAGATACGTTGAATAACCTGATGACTCTCTGGTCAGAGGGTTTTCATTCCATATACCCAGGTGTAAAAATTGAAATCGAAGGCAAGGGTTCCTCAACTGCGCCTCCAGCCCTGATTCAGGGTGCTTCCCAGTTTGGGCCAATGTCGCGGGAAATGAAGCCAAAAGAAAAGGACTCTTTTGAAAAAAAATTTGGATATAAGCCTTCACCTGTCAGGGTTGCAGTCGATGCGCTGGCGGTATTTGTTAACAAGGATAATCCGATTAAATCTCTGACTCTTCAGCAGTTGGATGCAATTTTTTCAAAAAATCGCAAAGGAGGTTTATCCGGGGATATCAAGACCTGGGGAGATCTTGGATTAAAAGGCGATTGGGCTGATCAACCAATATCATTGTATGGACGTAACTCTGCTTCAGGGACTTACGGATATTTTAAAAAAGTAGCGCTTTTTAAAGGAGATTATAAGGACAGCGTTAAGGAACAGCCCGGATCTTCGGCAGTTGTACAGGGTGTTGCATCCGATAAATATGGAATAGGATACTCTGGTGTTGGGTACAAAACAGCCGATGTCAGGACTGTGCCTCTTGCAGTGGGATATGCTGAAGAGGCTTTTGATGCAAATTCCGAAAATGCATATAGCGGGGATTATCCTCTGGCAAGATTTTTATATGTATATATTAACAATAAACCTAATCACAATCTGGAACCTTTGCGGGGAGAGTTTATCAAATATATTTTTTCAAAACAGGGCCAGACTGTTGTAATAAAGGATGGATACTATCCTGTGTCGAATTTTATTGCAGAAAAAGATCTTAAAAGCATAGGATTGCATTGATATATAGGATTTTGAAAATGAATAACAATAGAGTACCTGCCGGAGCTCAGGATAAACGAGTTAAAAAAACAAGAAAGATGGTCCTGATTGCCGACCGTATTGCAGACAGGGTTATTACCACCGGAGGTATCCTGGTAATAGCCACGGTACTCTGTATTCTTGTATTTCTTATTATAAAGGTTGTGCCGCTTTTTAAAAGCGGCACAATTGATAAAACTTACAGCTATACAATCGAAAAACAATCCGATGATCTTCTGTTTATGGGTGTTGATGATTATAAGACAGTATCCGTACTGATTCAAAAAGATGGTGCAATTAGTCTGTTTCACGCAAAAACCGGTTTCAGGCTTAAATCTCCGGTAGTCGATTTTAATAAAAAGAAGATTACTGCATTTTCAAAGACAATCAATGGAAAGCATATTGCATTCGGTTTTTCAGACGGTAGTATCAGGCTGGCCAGAACTTTTTTTGATATTAATATTATTACTGAAAAAAATATTCCGAAAAACCTGGAGGCTCTGGATGACCGCGACAGCACTGACGGCGTCTTTGTTTATTCAAAAATTTTCGGTGGGCAGTATAGAAAAATCGGCTTTCGAATCGAACTTGAAGCGCCCATAAAGGCAAGCCCTGAAAATAAAGCTATAATCGCCATAGATTACCATATTACAGGGGAGGCAGAACGTCGGGTCAAGGCGCTTGTTGTTGTTGATGCAGGAGGTTCAGCTTTTTTAAGCACAATCAAATCAAAGATAAATCTTCTAACCGGCAAGCGGCGCAAAAAAATAAAAAAAACCATTCTGCCGCCTTTACCGGAAAAGCTTGCCATTCATTCCGTACTTCTCACAGAACATGCAGACATGGTGTTGATCAGCACTACTGATGGAAGAATATATAGATATAATACCGAAGACTTTAATTCTCCATTCCTGGCTGAAATCTTTCATCTGCTTCCGAACAAGGTGGATTTGACGGTTTTCAATTTTCTGCCGGGAGGCCAGTCTGTTGTGGCCGGAGGGAGTGACGGGTCACTTGATATATATTTTATCATAAATAAAGTGGAAAGGGGCACTGCTGATGGTAAAGCCATAATCAAGGCCCGGACTTTTCAAACAAAAGGTGAACCATTTATAATGTTGGCTACATCAGGTCGTGGAAAAAGTTTTGCAGCAGCATGCAGCTCGGGTGCAACCAAAATATTTCACGCAACAAGCCAAAAAACCATTTTGCATTTTTCTGGCTGCAAAAATGGACAGGTCGCCGGCATTCTGCTTGCTCCCAAGCTTGACGGCCTGCTGCGTATAACAAAAAATGGCCAGGTTAAGCTGAC
>JAGGWL010000205.1 GCA_021157555.1 Deltaproteobacteria bacterium
GCCTAATGGGCCACTCCTCCTAACTACGGTTTGTGAGAGACCAAAGGAACCTCGTGATCGCTTACCCCCAGTTTTACAAACGGTTGGGGTCTCCTAAAAAAGGAGGCCCCCAGCCGTATCCTGCAATTACGATTTTCTCATACGTTTTCTCCTGATGCCCAATAGGCCGATAAGACCTGAACAAAGAAGCCAGATTGCGCCTGGGATTGGAACAGCGCTAACATTCAGACTGCTATTATTGAGAGTGTAATTAAGGTTCAGTGCCTCGACCATGTTATTTCCTGATCGGTTTGAAATCTGAAATACATCGGTCAGGCCTAATATTGTCCCTTCATAATCAAAAGTAGCAATCGTTCCATTGCACAAGTCAAAATAATTACTCAGAAAGACACCATCCCGGTCTAAGCCTCCAACTTTAAATACCCGACCCTTATCAGCATCTATTTGAATATCAAATTGCGAATCCCAGCCTATGGTTTGACCAAGTTCATTTTGTGGAACGGCAGGACCGAGTTGCGAACTTGTAAAGCTAAAATTATTATCAACACTAAACCAAAAAGAAAACGATTGGATTTCAGATACTGGCTCGTTCAAATCTGCAATATCAATGGTGAATGGTACTGGTGCTGCAAATGATAGCGCAGGGTAGAGCATAAGAAGAATAAAAACTTTTATAGCCATTAGTGATAAAGACTTTTGTAACTTCATGGAACTTCTCCTTTTAGTTTTTACTTAAAATTAATAAAAACGTACTATTTTACTACAATCTATGCTATATTTTACCTCTAATGCATGACATATCTGCAAATGTTATGACTCCGTCAATATTACAATCAGCATAAATTGTAAATTCGTTATTCGTTATCATTGCACGGACTTTGCTCATATCTGCAAATGTAATAACGCCATCAGCATTGGCATCACCACGCTGAACAACAGTAGCCGCAATAAAATTAACACTTCCATCAAGAACAGTTGCATCAGTAGCTACAAAATTATTATATGTACCTGTTGTTCTGCCTAATGACAGTGTAACTGATGGTGCATTAGTAGTATTTCTTGTAAAAACAGCTTTTCCAAGCAAAACTCTTTCTCCGCTTACACCTGCAGCAGGATCTGCGTTGTCGAGTTTGCCCAATATGAAAACGACTTCGCCAGGTGTGCTGATGTCAGGATCCATATATGACTCACCTCCCAGAAACCAGACAGATTCATTTTTCTCGGCACTGGTTACGGTCAATTCTGATGTGTCATAAGTAAGCTTAACCCCGGCACTCAAAATATTGGGACCATTGATGTCCGCATAGATGTAAACAGCAAAACCTGTTTCTGTATAGGCGCCCTCTGCATAAACATCTACATCTGCAGCAAATGAATTCACAGGGATTAATGCACCCATCACAAAAACGAGCAATCCAATGATCAACAAAATCCTGCTTGATTTCTTCAATTCTCTATCCTCCCTTCTATTTTTTCAAGTTCAATGAAAATTTTTTTGAAAATGAGAAAGTATGGCATAAATAAGTAATTCCTTAACTCATTGATATAACAGTGTTCAAGATAGTAGTGTAGCAATAGGTCTAACTGTTTAAACGTGTTAATGAGCGCATCTCTTACCATCTGATTTCCCAGAACTTATTGAGATGTACCGTTTTTATTGATAACGATTTAAATTTTTTACTTTCTTCTGATACAAATCAAACCCAACAAACCTGACCCAAAAAGCAGCAAAGCTCCGGGAATCGGCACCATGGAACCGCTAAAGATGTTGCCGTCCATTGAACCGGATATTAACATCTGTTCACCTTCTTTGCCTAACACTTCGTTGATGCCGTTCAGGGTAAGATTTACCTCCCCAAAATCCGGAAAGAGTTCAAGGCTGGTTAGAAGTCCAAGCTCGAAATCACATCCGCAGCCTACAGGGTCAAACACCCAATGGCCGATATACGTCCCATCCCAATTTTCATTAAGAGACGTTTTTTGAGCATTAATAGACAAATCACCTAGTATCAAATTTTGCTCGGAAACTTCCAGCAAACCTAGAGCATTAAGCGGATAACCTATCGGCCCTAAAAAATAAAGGCCATCAAGATCGAACGTAAGCTCTCCTGTAAAAACCAGGCCTTCAGAATCCGGCTGCGTTTGTTGACTGGCGGACGTCACGTTGGTAAACGGCATAGCAATAAATAGAGCCAATAGTAACATCGTAATAAAAAATTTCTTACCCATTTGTTTCCCCCTTTTTTTCTTCTTGATAGGTTTATATCAAAAAACTATAATTATTAAAAAATTTCACATTTTTCTTATGCGCGTAAGGAAAATGCTTATTATGAAGCCGGATCCAAGCAATAATACCGCGGAAAGCACTATTGTAAAGGTGACTTTTGCATTATCAATAAAAACCGTGCTGAATTGGCTCGCCCCCATTTTTTCGCTATAAGCCCTTTTATATAGATTGTCAGATAATTACCAGATTTTAAAATTTGGCACAAGGCCATAGGGAGGAAAGCGTATTATAATACTCCGACGTATTAACAGAGTACGCCTATCTCTGGTTTTTAATTCTATACTTGTGAAATTAATTATTTAACAATTTATAGATACTATGTAATCTGAGTAATCTGAGAATAAAAATGCAAAAAGTATGCCAAAGAGACCATATCCCCTAATTCACAAACAACCTCTTGGATTTATTGTATTTGTATAAAAAAATAATATTTATTATATTAAAATTTGTTTTTAAAATAAAACATAAAATGTATAATTTATGTAACAAATTATACATTAATGTGTAATTTGTTACATAACAGAAGTCCTTTATATCTTTTGCCGACACGCTGCTCACACTATTTAGACTTTGTTTAAGAGACGCGCATTAAACGCAGGCCATAAATCCGGGCATTAAAGCTGTGCCCAGTCTGTTCATCATATCTTTTTTCGGCAAGTCGAAGTATATACCGTAATCATGGCCGCAGGCAGGATCGACTCCCCTGATAAAAACA
>JAGGWL010000281.1 GCA_021157555.1 Deltaproteobacteria bacterium
TCTGCTCTCAAATTAACCAGGGACGGCTTTTCTGTTTTGTATTCTATATTATCAATTGCCCCACTTACGACAGGAAGATGTCTCTGATTTGTTCTACGTATTCCAACTTCAGGCCTTGCACCTGTTATTTTTTGAATTTCATCTTCAAAAACCAGGTCAAAAGAGTTATACCCCGGAGTATCCGCATTAGTTATATTAGAGGCTATTGTATTATGTTTTATAGATCTCAAATCCAGGGCTTTGCCAAGAGTAGAGACCATCTCGCCAAATAATCCATTAACATTCATATCCATATTTTTCAGTGCCTCCATTGGTTTACAGATATTCACAGCAAATATTATACCACTTGTATCCGGAAAGATGGCTGTATCTGTTAACTTTTTGAATTAACAGTAAATATAATAAATATTTTTAAAATAACTGCTTGCTCACTTAAAATATTTAAGAGCAATTTTTGCCTACGTCAACCGTTCAGGAACAGTTTTGAGTTTTGGGTTTTAGATTTTGGGTTAAAAAAAGCAATTTTATATATTTGAGTAATAATCTCCCATCTTCTATTTTGTTATCGTCATTTTCTATTTGACATTAAGGCATATCCTATATAGGAATAGAACCAAATAAACTCTTAGGAACAAAGACGAAAGAATAAGAAACGGAAAACAAAACTGTTGAAAGGAGGGCTTTGGCTAAAATGGTAAAAAATTATTTTTCAACTCGTTGGGGTATCATCGGTGTGGGATGCTTTATCGGAATTTTTGCCGCGTTTTTACAGAAATTAGGCAATCCTGGAAACATGGGTATCTGCGTTGCCTGCTTTGAAAGGGATATAGCCGGCGCTATTGGAATTCACAGAGCGGCAGTCGTTCAGTACATGCGGCCTGAAATTATTGGATTTGTATTAGGCTCTTTAATGGCCGCCTATATTTTTAAGGAGTTTCGGCCTCGAACAGGTTCTGCTCCCATTGCAAGATTTGTTTTAGGAATTTTTGCCATGATCGGCGCGCTGATTTTTTTAGGGTGCCCCTGGCGGGCAATGCTTCGACTGGCAGGAGGCGATGGCAATGCCATATTCGGATTGCTCGGCTTAATCTTTGGAATATGGATCGGAACACTTTTTCTCAAAAGCGGATACAATCTGGGACGCGCCAAAACAACCCATACATCCGCGGGATGGCTTATGCCTCTAATCATGCTGGGATTTTTAGCTCTGATGCTTGTTTTTCCCCAAATCGAAGGTCAGGGTAAAAATGGAATACTTTTTTACAGCACAAAAGGCCCCGGAGTAATGCATGCACCTTTAATTGTTTCGCTCATTATCGGACTTGCCATCGGTTTTGCCGCCCAGCAAAGCCGTTTCTGTACAATGGGAGCATTTCGTGATCTCATCCTTTTTAAACAAATGCATCTTTTCTTCGGTATTATCGCTCTTGTAGCATCAGCATTTATCGTCAATTTAATTTTAGGTCAATTTCATCCAGGATTTACAAATCAACCTGTGTCCCATAGTTTGAGTTTATGGAATTTTAGCGGAATGGCGCTGGCCGGTCTTGCCTTTGCCCTGGCTGGTGGGTGTCCGGGACGTCAGCTCTTTCTCGCAGGAGAAGGTGATGGTGACGCAGCAGTTTTTGTATTGGGAATGATCGTTGGAGCGGCATTTTCACATAATTTCGGCCTTGCCAGTTCGCCAAAAGGGATCGGACCACACGGTATAGCCGCGCTAATCACAGGAATTATAGTATGCCTGTTTATCGGTTTTACTATGAGAAAAAAAATATAGGAGATAAAATTATGAGCATAATTATTAATGCCGAAGGCCTTTCATGTCCCCAACCGGTCTTGATGACACTTGATAAAATCAAAGAGATCCAAAAAGGAGAGATTATGATAAAAGTGGATACCAACACTTCAAAAGAGAATGTAAGCCGTGCAGCTCAAAGCCAGGGATGGAAAACTACTGACATCCAGGAGCAGATCACAGGATATCAAATTACCATAAAAAAGGAATAAATTTTGTCCATTTTTGGATTTTTAAAACTGAAAAAAGGAAAAAAATCACAAAAATACAATCAGATTAAATCAAATAACCCCAAATCTAAAGGCAAATTTAAAGCCAAATTTAAAGATAGAGGGATTCTTGTTTTTGAGCATACCAGTGAGGTAATCAGGGCGGAAAATGTCCTAAAAAAAATTTCAGAAATAAATGGCTGGGCAATAAGGGTTATGGGGCCTCCACCTGAAATCAGGACTGGCTGCGATCTTGTCATTGAGTTTTCACTAATTGAAAAACTGAATATTTTAAGAACGCTTCAAAAAATCGGTATCAAGCCGCTTCAAACGGTTCCTGTCACAAACCCTCTTCTGACGCCCGTAGATCTTTTTCAGACCAAAGACTTTGGCCAGTATTTGATGGTGCGTGCTGCAAATATGAAGCTGACCGTTGAAAAAGAGACCTTAAAAATAGTCAATATTTCAGGAGGAGGCTGTCCTGATGTCCCATATCTTGCGCAGGAAATGGTGGGGAAACACCTAACTAATGATGCTCCTTTACCCTGTGACATAGGTCATACCCTGTGCGGATATGCGCTTCAATTAGCTTATGAGGAGATTAAACATCAATGCTCGCTATAGTTGGAACCGTGCCGGATCAAAACTTCCCTCTGACTGCGGGCAAGATCACTCTAAAAAACAACAAAATTCTTATACAGGGAAAACAGATTCCTGTAAACCGCGGGACACCTGCCCTGATGGCAGCCGCAATACAAGCAGGAGAAACGCTGGGTACTACGGAGCTTTACGGTTTTCTGGCAGGAGATATCGGATTAGGGAACGGCAGCCGCAAGCTTTATGAATATCTAACAAACCACCTGATTGAATTTGATTTTTGCGTTATTACTTTTCATTACCTTCAACCGGATGTGGACTGGCACAACCGTGTTTTGTTTGCCATTCATGAAATGAAAAATCGACCCCTACTTATAGCAGATGCCGGTTTTATGTATGCTGCAAAAATGAGCGGTCAGGCTCCAGAGTATGATCTGTTTACACCGGACATGGGAGAGCTGGCTTTTTTGGCGGATGAAACGGCTCCGCATCCCTTTTATACCCGTGGTTTTATCCTGCAGGAAGAAAACAAAGCGCCTGATCTTATTGCAAGGGCATATAAACATGATAATGCCGCACGTTATCTTCTGGTCAAAGGCAAACAAGACTATGTAGCTAACCGACAAGGAATTCTTGGAAAAGTCGATAGCCCGGTTAATGCGGCGATGGAGGCCATTGGTGGAACAGGGGACACTCTGACCGGCCTGGCTGCTGCCCTTATCAGCTCAAAAATAAAAATTGATAAAGCGGCAATCCTGGCAGCCAGAATTAACAGGCTGGCGGGAGATTATGCAAAGCCGACACCTGCCACACAGGTAATGGAAATTATCAGGCATATACCAGAAGCACTTGATAACATACCCCATTAATGGTGGGCAGTACCACCCTACGAATTGTCCAGCCTTAAGTTGGTAGTCTCATTTTATTATTGGTCGGAATCAAAAAAAACAGATCATTCGTACTCTATAAAATCTATGAAACCAGAATCTAAATGGCATCCACCTAAAAAAAAAAGAAAAAGAAAATTTTAGCACTTCCGCCAATAGCAGTACCAGTTCAATCCTCAACGTAAAGCATAAAATCATAGACGTCCCCGTTCTGTCCCCGTTCTGTTCTTTTTTTCTTTACACTTGACTGTTACTGTAAATACACTATCATATATATAAAGAGAATATTAATAGATCAAAATATAAAAATAAATGAACCTGATAAAATAGATAAGAAACATGGACGAAATAATTATCTGACAATCTATTGATGCACAAACGACGTCTCGTGAGGTACAAGAATTTGCCTATCGGAAGATAAAGAAGGATAAAAAAGGAGGTAGATTATTATGGATGATAGAAAAATTAGAATTCTCCTGGCAAAATTAGGGGGTGGCTTTGACTCTGCCATGCTAAAATTAGCCATGGCAATTCGAGAAGCAGGCTTTGAAGTGATTTACACGGAAGTCCAAACACCTGAGGCAATTGTTAAATCAGCTATCCAGGAATCGGCAGATCATATCGGCATCACTACTTTGCCAGGTGCAAATATTGAAGATTTTGCAAAAATCAGCGAGTTGCTTGCCGAAGAAAGATCTTCAAATATCCAAATTACAGCAGGAGGATATTTAAAAGAGGAGGATATATCTCGGGTCAAAGTGATGGGAGTGAACGAATTTTTTCCAAAAGGGACTACTTTTTCAGAACTGATACAATGGGCCAGGGAGCATATTAAAGCAACTTAACTGGTGAAATATATACTGACTTAACAGTCATTCTGTGAAAAAGGTTGACCTATTATTAGTACCTTAATATTTATTTTCGTGTCTTTTCTGGCAGAAAATATAAAAAACAATCACGAAAACACGAAAAATGGGCTATAAACTTAAAGCGGGACAATGTGCAGGGTGGGCAGTGCCCACCCTGCACTCTAACTCTCTTTGATATTTCAAGGTGTCCCATTAGGTCGGTAGCCGAATACTATAAATGCGTTCCCCTTAAAATTTCAAGATGATTGTCAGGCTAAAACTTCTTTTGCAAATGCTTTGGCTTTACCTTCATCTTCTTCGTTGGGACGCCCGGTCATCTGTTTGACCATATCCGCCCACTGCTCATCAGTTAAATTCTGTTTTTTCTTTACCCTCTCGTGTAAGGATTCAGCCAAAACACCCTGGCAGTCAAAATATCCTTTGTATTCAATACCTTTTTCCTTGCATGCTGCTTTTATAGGTTCTGTAAATTCATCCATGGCCTGATCCGGATAAGCCGGAGAAAAATGGGTAATGAAAGCGGCCATCTTTTGACCTGAACCTGCCTTAATGCTGCCTAAAAATTCTTGTACCGGTCCGGCCAGTTTGCTGGCGTGAAGCGGTGAGCCAATAAAAATGAAGTCGTACCCTGCAAAATCACCAGAACTGAGATCTTCAAGCTTTTTCAAATCGGCTTCATTGGCCAAGGCTGCTTCTTCGCAGATGGCCTTTGCAATTTTTTCCGTATTTCCGGTCTGGCTGAAATAAGTAACTAATACTTTCATGATATAATCTCCTTTTTTTAGTTCAACATAGTTCTCAAGGAACTTGGGAACGGGCATGAAAATTCTATAAGCTAACCTTAATTAGTTGTCAATCAATATTTCAATGAGGGTTCCATACGTTCTCTAAACGTATCCGTCAAAACTGCGGATGTTTTCGCAGTCAGGTTAAACTGATATTGAATTTTTTGCTGGTTTATGCTTTTATTAGCGTCCAAACGCCAATAACGATAAACCCAATACCGGCCACATAATGAAGATACCTTTCACTTACATATTGTGAAATAAAACTCCCTGCCAATACTCCGATAGCAGATGCAACAATCAGTGCTATCGAAGCGCCCAGGAAGACAGTAATTTTACTTACTTCTTTATCCGCAGCAAATAGCATGGTTGCAAGTTGCGTTTTATCTCCAAGTTCTGCAATAAATACTGCAGTAAATATAGTAAAAAAAATTTTCAAATCCATTTCTTTTCCACATCCCTGACCCGGACAAGCCGAAACTAAAAAAACTTATCACGAAAACACTAAAGTATGAATGTTATTATATTTCGTGCTTTCCATTTTTCGTGTTTTCATGATTGTCTTTTAGGTTTTCTGCCATTTTTTTATTTTGTCATCAAATAATCATCAATATTAAAATCTGATCTGCCCGCCCACTCTTTAAGGTCGGTTTTTGTCATTACGTCAACGCTGCCACCCTGAAATTCTCCCTCGACATCCTCCATTTTTTCTTCTATCCAGCCTTCAATTTCAAGATAAGTCTCCTTTAAATCCTTTAACACCTGGGGGTCGGCTTTCCACAAACCACGCTGCTCCGCCTCCAAAAATCTGCGTGCAAGCTCTTCAAGCGCCCAGGGATTATTTTTCTCGTAAAATTCCCGCATCTCTTTATCAAGGAGATGTTTTTTTGTCAGCTCATCGAAAATCCAGTCATCTACTACATCCGACGTGGCATCCCACCCGTAAACCGCTGCCGCCTTATGCGCCATGTCCTGCGCGCCTTTGTAGCCGTGCTTTTTCATACCCTCAATCCACTGGGGATTAAGCAGTTTAACTCTGATAACCCGTTCTATCTCTTCGCTTAACTCACGCACTTTCGGGTTAGCAGGGTCTTTGGTGTCACCCCAGAGTACTTTTGGTGTTGAATTTGAAAGCGCTCTGACAGCGGCTGTCATGCCGCCCTGGAAATCGTTGTAACAACAGCCGAGAGGGTCGGTTTCATCTGTTTCTGTTTTATGAAATACTGTTGTTATCGTCTTTAGATTATGCGCGAATTCTCCGTGAGCTTTTTGACCAAATATATCCTGGCCGTAAGCAAATCCTCCGTGTTCTATAAAAGTCTCGCCTAAATCTTTTATCGTTTTCCAGGCGCTTGCCGCTATCATTAGTTTTATACCATTACCGTAAGCGCCGGGCTTTGCAGCAAATATTCTGAAAGTTGCGGCGCGGTTCAGCGCTTCATCAACAAGTTTTGACTTATTTTCTTTTTTTGCGATTTTTTTGTATTCATTTGCATTTTTAAGGATATAATTCTTTTCTGCATCTTCTTTAAGATTTGCTATCATTACAACAGCATTGTCGAGCAGTTCAATCAGGTTCGGCAATGTGTCCCTGAATATTTCGCTTGTCCTGATGGTAACATCTATACGCGGCCGGTTTAATTCCTGCAATGGTACGGGTTCAGTCCCTGTCACTACGCCGCTTTCGTTCCAGACAGGCCGGGCGCCAATCAAATGGAGTATCTGGGCTAACTGTTCACCATCCGCCCTGTATGCATCCAGACTCCACAATACCATGCCTATCTTTTCCGGATATTTGTTTTCTTCCTTCATGTACTTGTTCAGTATTTCATCCGCCAGTTTTACGCCGATTTTATAAGCTGCTTTTGTAGGAATTTTTCTCGGGTCAATACTGTAGATATTTCTACCTGTAGGTAAAACATCTGTTTTGCCGCGCGTCAGTGTTCCGCCGGGGCCGGGGCTGATATAACGTTTGTCCATGGCATTACTTATCTGCGGTATCTCACGAACTGTTTTCATCAAATCCGGATATAGTTTATCTTTTATCCATGTTAGCAGAATAAGCAGTCTGTTAATCTTTGATCGATTGAATTTAATATTTTTAAATTGAAGACCAATAAAGTCTTCATCAACCCGGTTATTCCTTAATAGATTTTCCACAAGCAAAAACGCGATTTTTTCGCATTCATCAAGAAGATGTGTTTCCATAGGGTTTTTAATAATCTCATCATAGTTTAAATCCATGATATCAAGGATACATCTCCTGATTGATGGCAGACTTCCGTCATATTTGAGTATTGCCAGTATCATCCTAACTGTTTTTTCATTATCATTGATTTTGCTCAATATATGCAGCCCGTCGTTTATGTTTGAATCCCGCAGCAAAAATAATTTATCATGAACCTTTTCGACCACCTCGTCATCCTTCATCTTTTCCAGCGGATTTTTTTCAGAGTCAGACAACAGCTTTAATTTCACCGCGAGATTGCGTATATCGTCGCACAATATCTTTTTCCTGCCGTTTTCATTTAAAATGGCCGCATTATTATGCTGTAAAAGCAGGTCATCCATTTCACAAAGTTCGTCATATAATTTTGCAGACTGCATATATGGAATAATGTGGTCTGTTATAACAGCATATGCTCGGCGCTTTGCTATGATCGCCTCGTTGGGATTTTTGCTTGTATAGATATATATGTGAGGCACATCGCCTGTGATTATCTCTGGAAAACAATCGGAACTCATCCCGCTTGCCTTGCCTGGAAGAAACTCTATATACCCGTGTGTACCGGTTGAAATAATAATATCCGAATTTTCCTGTATCCACTTGAACACTCCATAGCACTGGTGCGTAGGGGGTATGTCCGGATTATGCAATATTTTGCATACTTCGCCGTCACAGCGCGCTCCATAGCAGCCGCGCTTTGGTTCAGCCATCACTTTTATATTGCCAAAAGTTAAACCGGTAACTACAATTTTATCACCATACACCATGCCCTTGCCTGGCGGTTCTCCCCAGTTTTCAATCATTTTTTTCCTGTTTATCTCGGATAATTGATTGAAATAGTGAGCATATTTATCAGGATCTATAAAAAACGCAGCGCCGCCTTTAGCAACTATCTCTTCAACTGTAGTCCATCTGAATTCGCTGACAGCTTTTTTGTTTAAAAATTCATCTGTCAAAGCCTTGCCGTTTTCCGGCATATTTTCTACATAATAGCCCTGCTCAGCGAGATACTTCATTAGTTTTACCACGCTTTCAAAGGAATCAAGCCCGTTGGCTCCGCCAAGGGAAGCCTCAGTTCCTGCACAGGGATTGTTATGAAGCAGAATAGTAATTCTTCTTTTATTTTTCGGCAGTTCTTTTAAATTCAGCCAGTTTCTTATACGCCGCACAAAAAATTCTATTCGCTCTTTTACAGGTAAGGATGAGGGGTATTTGTTTTTGCTTTTGTTGTCCTTTGCAAAGATAACAGTAGGCTCTATTGTGCCGTTAAATTCAGGCTGAGCTACTTGGTAAATCTGATTCATTGCAGTTATTCCCTGGGGGCTGCTGCGCCATTCCGCTTCATTTCTGCCAGTTGAAGAGATCGCCTGAAAAACCGGTGCGTCAATTAAATCAAGCACTGTTTTGTTGTTATCGGCTGTCATGTCTGTTTGAAACAGGAAAGATGAAACACAATTGATTATAACATCTGTGTTTTTCAATTGATTTAAATCTACATTATACCCCTGACAATCTTCGCTTGCGTGTTCCTTTTGCTGCGAAAAAACTGGCACTGGAATTATATTGTATTTTTCAATCTCGTTAATTAAGGCATCTATACCGCATAAATTATTTTTTGCAATCTGGTGCCGTGAAAAAAAGATACCTGCTCTATGGCGTTTTTTGTTTTCCAGGCCTTTTAATTTATTTTTTTCGTACCAGTCAATATATCCGGCGATATCTTTATGAATAATCTTGCTGTTTGAATGATAAAATCCTGTATATGGCAAATTTTTGGGCATAATTTTATAACTCCTTTTGTTCTTGTTCCTAAGCAGCCTTGGATATAAAAAAACCAACTGCTTTCTTTGCTTATTGTCTTGAACCTTGATTTTCTTGATTATTAGATTTCTTGATTAAAGAATTATTTTGTCCTCGTTCCTAAGATACTAATCGCTCATTTCAGGTATTATTGAAAGCGGGATAACGTTCAAATAATTACCTTTATTGCTGCATCCCATCTCAACTTCTATACCATAAACATCTCTGATATTTTCAATGCTGATCACATCTTCCGGCCTGCCGCAGGCAAAAACTCTGCCTTTTTGAAGCATTATTGTTTTTGTGCTGTATCTTGCGGCAAGACTTAAATCGTGAAGCACCATTACTATTGCAAGATTCTCCGTTTCACTCAAAGTCTTGACAAGTTCCAGTATTTCAATCTGATGGTTTATATCAAGATGCGAGGTCACTTCATCTAAAAGAAGAATTTTTGGCTGTTGAGCCAGAGCGCGGGCGATGACGACTTTTTGATACTCACCGCCTGAAATCTCGGTTATAAGCCTGTCTGCCATGTGTACGATTCCGGTACGGGCAAGGCATTGAGATACAACAGCCCTGTCATTTTCATTTTCTGCGCTAAATCTTCTCATATGGGAATACCTTCCCATCATAACAAGGTCATAAACCGTAAAGGGGAAAGAAACAGTTGAAACTTGCGGTACAGCACCTATGTTTTTTGCCACTTCTTTTCTGTTCATCCGCAACATGTTTATATCATTGACCAGTATGGCTCCGGTTGTCGGTTTTAATTTTTTGTTCATGCATTTCAGAAGGGTTGTTTTCCCTGAACCATTTGGTCCGATAATGCACAGGATATCTCTTCCCTTAATTTTCAGAGCGATACTATCCAGGGTTTTTGTGCTGTTATATGAAAAGCTTAAATCAAGTATTTTCAGTTCCATTTTTTAAAATCCCGATAACTTTTTTCTTTTGCGCAGCAAAAGCAGAAAAAACGGCACCCCGATCATAGCTGTAATAATTCCTACCGGTAGTTCGGTAGGAGAGATAAGTGTTCTTGCAAAGGTATCTATCCATACAAGAAACATACTGCCGCATAAACAGGATGCAGGAAGAAAAATCCTGTGGTCAGGGCCTACAACTATTCTCATTATATGCGGAATAATTAATCCAATAAACCCGATAACTCCGCAGGCAGCAACAGCGCCCGAGGTTACCAGGGCAGCCATCACAAGGATAATTTTTCTTGTTTTCTCAACATTCACACCGACATCCTGCGCCTGTTCTTCACCCAGAAGAAGGATATTCATCTCTTTATAAAAAAACAGCAGGCATACTGTTCCTGATAAGATTACAGGGGCAACAATCTTTACTTTACTCCAACTGCTTGCCCACAACCCGCCCATAAGTCAGAATATTATCTGCCGCAGTTCCCCTTCTTCCGCTAAATATTGTAGAAATGAAGTAGCCGCTGAGAAAAAAAGCGACAGGGCAATACCTGAGAGTAAAAGTGTCTCGCTTGAAACCTTGCTGCCTGTTTTTGCAACATAATAAACAACAAATATCGTAAGCAGGGAAAAGAAAAATGTAACCGGCATTATAAGGCTTTGCGAAGCATTAAAAACTATAACTAAAGAAGCTCCGAATGCGCCGCCGGAAGCCACGCCGCATATATACGGAGAGGCCATCGGATTTTTAAACAGCGCCTGCATGGAACATCCCGAAACGCTTAATGCGCACCCTACAAGAATTCCCAGCAATATCCGCGGCAGTCTCACATTCAGTATAATGTCATGAAAATTATCCGGCCATGTTACAGGTATATCAATAATCCCGGAACAGAGTATTTTTACTACTGTCAGCACATTTATCCGAACCGGGCCTATGGTTAAAGTTATCAGCAATGTCAGCAAAAGGCCAAGCCCGAGAAATATTAAAAATAATTTTTTCTTCATTTATTGAAGGACTCCGGATAAAAGATTTTTGCATACTCTTCCAGTCCGTCTAAGCAGCGCTGAGTGTATCCGGTATAGTATGATTTGCTTTGAAATATCTTTCCTGATTTTACGGCCTTAATATTTTTCCAACCGTCTCTTTCTTTAACATTGGAAGGTTTGGTACCCCATTCTTCCAGAATAATGATATCAGGATTCTTTTTAATTATAAATTCCTGGGAAAGAATAGGAAAAGGGACCAGCTCGTCTTTTGCTATATTTATCCCGCCGGCCCTGGTGATCAACTCATGGGTCAAAGAACCTTTTGACCTTGTTTTCCCTAATGAGCTTTGTTCAAAATATACCAAAGGCCTCTTTTTCACTTCTTTCACTTTCATTTCAATCCTTTGTATTCTGGCTTTCATTTTATCGACAATCTTTTTTGCTTCCTTCTCCTTTCCTGCTATCTTTCCTATATCCGTTATAAGTTCCATAATCCCTTCGATGTCATAGGTTCTTGTGCTGTATACATTCAGCCCTCTGGCTTTTAAAATATCAGCCTGCCCGTACGAGCAAAAAACCAGATCAGGATTAACACCCAGAATCATCTCCAGATTGAGATTACTGCCGACACCTCCGCCTACAACGGGTTTATTTTTTAAAAAAGTGTAGTATGCGTTATGTTTTTGAAACTTTGAAATAGCCGCAATTCTATCTATCTCTCCCAGATCACAGAGTATTTCCGCGGGATAAGTCTCCAGGCAGACAATCCGGCGCAAGGATGATTTTTCCCCCGCACTTACTCGCGCTGCCGTCCCACCAAAAATACCGGCTATTAAAAATATATAAACTACGGCAAACAATAATCGAAAGTATTTTGTGTGTATCATTAAAATTTCCTGTTGATTTTCCTGTTTGTTTATCTGTTTTTGGCTATAAACTTAAAGCGGGACAATGTGTAGGGTGGGCACTCTAACTCTTTGATATTTCAAGGTGTCCCGCCTTACATCGGTAGCCCTGTTTTTTAAGGGCCGACCTGGATAGCCTGTTTATACCAGTAAGTCTTCACGCAGGGCATTTACCAGCGTATCCGCCTTGAGATCCTCAATCTTGAAATATTTGGCCCCCATTTGGTCGGATAATTGATGAGCCAGTCCAAATGAGATCAGCCCGGGTTTTTCAACGTCAACCACGGCTGTATTGATCCGTGTATTGTTTTTTATTTCTTCGGCCATCTCCATAGCCTCGGCAAGGGGTTTTCCGCCATATTGACTCACATTGGCCCTTCCATCGGAAATAAGTATCAGCAATGGATACGTGTCAGGATCTTTCCGGAAATTGCTTTGAATAATCTGATATCCAAGGGATATCCCATGACAAAGCGGGGTCTTTCCTCCGGTGGGGAGCTCTTCCAAAAGTTTATGGGCAAGCTCGACACTTCCTGTGGGTGGAAGAAGAACCTCGGCATGATCGCCCTTAAAGGCTATCATTGCTATCTTATCCCTTTTTTGATAAACGTCCAGTAAAAGAGAGAGAATAGCCCCTTTTGTTTCGATCATCCGTTTTCCGGCTCCCATGGAGCCGCTGGCATCCACAACAAAGACAATAAAATTTCCGATCCTTTTTTCTCTTACCTTTTCACGAATATCGCTTTTTTCAATGGCAATGGCTACACCTTCTCTTATTCTTTGTTTTTGATAAGGGGCAGCCGCCCTTATGGTGGCATCTAAGGCCAGGTCATTGGTCTTGCGCTGCATTCTGCTCATGATATATCTGCCGGCTTTTGAGGATGATCTTGTCCTGCTTCTTCGCCCCGAACCTTTCCGAAGTACCCTGTCCCTTTCCATCTGAATTCTTTTTGTCTTAAAAGTCTCTCCCACAGGGAAAACCATCTCAAGGGACTGACCCGCAGGTTTGCCTTTTTCCGATTCTTCTTTATCTTTTTCCTCTCCTTCCCTTTCCTCTTCCTTTTTTCCTTTTTCAGTTTTTTGCTGATTTTGAGTTTCCGATTTTTCTTCTCCTTTTTCAGGCTCTTTTTCTTCCTCGGGTGGAGATGGAGGCTCTTCTTTTTTTTCGTCAGGCTGATGCTGCGGGGGAGAAGGCGGCATCCTTACACGATGAAGCAGCACAAGATCAGCGGCTTCATTAACCTCTTTTTCGGTTACATCTTCTCTTTTTCCACAGGATGCTATGGCGATGGCTGTTTTTCTCATAATAATATCCGCCCGGTGACCGGCCACAAAAGCATCTATCGCTAATCTTGAGCAAAGTTGAATCATTTTTTCTGAAATCTTTACCCGGGAAAGCCGTTTTTTTGCGCGTATAATCTTTTGTGAAAGTTCATCCTGACCGCCTTGAAATTTTGCAATAAAGTCAGAACTATTCCCGTCAAAACGTTCTTTTCGTTTAATCAGCCTGATCCTTTTACCCGGGTCTTTTATTCCTTCAACCTGAATGCACATCCCGAATCGGTCGAGCAGTTGCGGCCTCAGTTCCCCCTCCTCAGGATTCATGGTTCCGATCAGGATAAATTCTGACCTGTGCATACAGGAAACGCCTTCCCGCTCAACAATATTCATTCCCATACCTGCAGCATCGAGAATAACATCCACAATATGATCATCTAACAGATTGACTTCATCAATATAAAGAATTCCCCTGTGGGCTGCCGCGAGCAGGCCGGGTGTAAAACGCGTTTCCCCTTTTTTTACAGCATGTTCAAAATCGAGACTCCCCAACACCATGTCTTCGGTGGCGCCAAGGGGAAGATCTACGACCTTTATCTTTCTCTTTGTTACAGGAAGTTTGATGCCCTGTTTTATTTTTTTTCTGCATTCATCACACAGGTATTCATATTTATCGGGATCGCAATTGAACGGGCATCCTGCAACGGTTTTAATCTCCGGTAAAATAGCCGCCAGACCGCGGACAGCGGTCGATTTTGCCGTTCCCTTTTCCCCCCGGATCAGCAATCCCCCGATAGAGGGGGAGATCGCATTTAGAATAAGAGCCCGGGTCATTTTTTCCTGTCCCACAATGGCCGAAAATGGATAGATTTCTCTTTTTGTCCAGTCCAAGGTGTTACCTCTATAAATGTTCATGCGAGTGCATATGTTCATGTTTATGAGCATGAGAAATAATCCCAGCTATCTTTTCTTCTTCCACCCCCTGTTTTTGAAACGGTTTTCTTCGCATCCTGTGCTGAAGGGCCATGTCCGCTGCTGTCTGCACATCCTCTTCTGTGACATTTTTCCGTCCATCTAATGCGGCCAGCGTCCTGGCAGCCTTCATCATTATAATATCCGCCCTATGACCGTCCACATTCATCTCAATGGCGATCTGTACGATCAGACGCAGTATATCATCAGAAACGACAGTTTCTTCCAAAAGTTTTTTAGCCCGGATAACGGCATTTCTGAGTTTTTCATCCTCCTCTTTCCAGGCATCCTTAAATCCGGCAGGATCATTTTCATAAGATGCTCTTCTTTTTACGACCTCCATTCTCTCGTCAATATCCGCTATCCCTTCGATATGAACACACAACCCAAAGCGGTCAAGAAGCTGAGGGCGCAACTCTCCTTCTTCAGGGTTCATTGTCCCGATCAGGATAAATTCAGCAGGGTGAGAATATGAAACTCCTTCTCTTTCTATGGTGTTTACGCCCATTGCAGCAGAATCGAGAAGCACATCGACGATATGATCATCAAGAAGATTCACTTCATCTACATACAGGATTCCCCTGTTTGCCTCCGCCAGGATTCCCGGCTCGAACCGTTTTTCCCCCTTTTTTATTGCGCGTTCTATATCAAGAGCACCGACAACCCTGTCTTCTGTTGAACCAACAGGAAGTTCGACCACCCGTGTTTTTCTCTTTTTTACGGGAAGCTCTTCACCGGAATTCAGCCGGTTTATGCATTCCATGCACATACTCGCTTTTTTGTATGGATTGCATCCAAACTTACAGCCGTCAACCACCTCTATTTCCGGCAAAAGGGCTGCCAGCGCCCGAACTGCAGTTGACTTTGCGGTGCCTTTTTCACCCCGGATTAAAACCCCGCCGAGTTTCGGATTGACGGCATTTAAGATAAGAGTCTTTTTCATTGTTTCCTGACCGACGATGGCCGTAAAAGGGTATGTTAAATTTTTATTTTTCATTTTTCACCTTTTTTATCTTTTCTTCCCAGTTTTTTATCTCCTTAGATGTAAAAATATCGACTGAACCGCTCTTTAGGGTTCGCACAAAAATAAATTCGCAATTTTAAGTGTTGAGGCGCCTGGATGGCAAGGCGTGAAAGTGCAGGAATATCAAGATATTGCTGCACTTTCGTAACGTAGCCAGGCAGGATGCATCGGCGCTTAAAATGTGAAGTTATTTTTGTGCGAGCCCTTATTAAGGGTAAACATAGAGTCGGCTGTATTTTGCCTTCTGAAATTTTTATAGATACTCCTTTTGAATTAAAACAGGATCAATATCCTTAAAAAGGGCGGGATGAAACCATTTCGCCATATAACTTATCCCGACAATTGCCATGGGGCCTGTCCAGATATCGTTTGCAAGCACATAAACCGTTCCATTTTAAACTGCTTAAATATTATTCCAGGCTGGCCTTTTAATTATTCCTGTTATTATATTGTTCAATTTGTCGGGCCCGGTCATTTGATAGTAACACTCAAGAAAGGCTGCCTTGATAATAATATCCGGATTTTTTGCCACCACGGGACGGTTCTCTCCCAACAAAAAAAGCCACGAAGGATAAGGAACAGGTTTTTTCCCTGTAACGCCTTCGTGGCTTTTTTTATAAAACTTGTAAATTCCCATAGAGATTAAGATAAAAATATCTTAATCCAGAGAATTAATTCTTTAAATGGTGCCTATCCAAAAAATAGACCACAAATAGAACAATATGTTCAAATTATTAACTTTAACAGATCTTACAATTTCATATTGCAAATTAAATTAATTTATCTTTTTATAGATTATTTGTCAAGATATTTATAGAAATTGCGGGTAAGCTCAAGATAAGTGAGTCGTTTGTTTTTTACAACCTAAATTTGCCCCCCTTTTACAACCTAAAATTGATCCACCCTATAAAAAAATAAAGCCTAAAATTGACTATTTGTGATAACCTAATTTTATCACCCTGAGATAATTATATGATTCGGGGTGATAAGAAAGGTCTTTACTTTTTTTATAACAGATTTCATCCAAATGTTTAATTATACCCAAGGTCATAACAACATCTATGCGGAAGACAGCGTTTCAAAAGCGCCACTTTACCGATTTATTTTTTTGATTCGGAACTTATCATTTTGAAACACGCAGAAACAGTTTTTTATCCGACCCGAATATTTCTTCATAATATGTTTTACGACCTGCAATTTCTCAGAGCCAGTGGCATCTTCCAACCTCAGAAGCAGAACTCCGCTATGTTCCATTGAAGAATGATATACCAACTCTCCAAAATCTTTATCCATTGTGATAACCATACGATTTTCCGAGATGGCGGTTCGGATAATTTCCTCGTCTTCCATACGTGGATCAATATCTCTAACAGGTTTCGTATCATAACCCTCTTCCAGTAGATATTTTTCGATTCCTTTGCCCACGCCTACATCAACAAGGAATTTCAGTTCGAATGAATTCATGCAGACACTACGACAGGAAATACCTGCTCCTCTTCGATTAGCCCTGTCACATATGCGAAGATAGCCTGAAAATCCTCTTTCTCAAGTTCTGGATACTCTTCAAGTAGTTCCTGCTCCAATACACCGCCCGAAAGCGCCCGGAGTATCTGTTCCACGGTGATTCTCATATCTCGGATAGTCGGTTTGCCGAGCATTACTTTTGGATTGATCGTGATCCTTGAAAGTAAATTTTCTGTGTTTAACACGATTTAGATCCCCCTTCTTTCATTATAGGGCATAATGTATATTTCGTGCAGTTAGAGTATAATGCTCCTAAATAATTTAATTTTTCATCTTTAATTTTACATATCAACTCATTATGAAAAATACAATAAAGGGATTAAATTATGCCTGAACAGCTTTGTCCTGAAAACCTGCTTAAAAGGATGCAGAATACATATGGCAAAATCCGTGCTGATTTAGGGACGGAAAGGGGACGTCTATGTTATTAGACATTTCTATGCAATAAGCTCAAACTGATTTTCCCGTTCTATTTTTTCACTTCTTTTCGATAAATGATTCACCGCCGGTTGGCTTAGGAATGGAGATAAAATAACTTCCACAGGTAAGGGCAGGCCTCTGTGCCTGCCCGATTACAAATTGATTACGCAATGTTGGGCAACCACAAGGGATTGCCCTTACGTTAATTAAACAACAGGGCAACTACAAGGGATTGCCCCTACGAATTTACCATTTCAGGCTTACCTCTACAAAATAGCTGCGCTCGTTGCCCACATAATATTCATAATATTCCCTGTCAAAAAGATTCTCTACAGAAAAAGAGAGCTCAAAATTTTCGACAGGAGCAACGCTGATTTTCGTATCCCAGAGCCAGTATTTTTCAGTATAGCCGCCATACACGTCTTTTACATCATTATTCAGCGCACCGCTATAAAACTTTCCCATATACTGGCCTGCCAGACTCGCTGTAATCCACTTACAGGTAAATTCAGCGCCTAAATTAGCGGTTCTTAAAGGCATATCTTCTATTTTTTTACCCTCGAATTCGGGTTTATAATCGTGTTTTTTGATTTCAGAATCATTATAGGTATAGTTCCCCCAGAGCCTGAGCCAGTTAACAGGTTTTGCATTGATTCCCAGCTCAATTCCGTCGATTTCAGCTTCGCTTGCATTCTTTTTGTAATAATGAGTGTGTCCAGAAATCTTTTCAGAATGTTTATAAATCAGATCCTTAATATCTGTATGAAAATAGGTAGCGGATAGTTTTATCCGCCTGGAAAAAAGATACTGATCAACGCCGATTTCATAATTCCACAAGGTCTCAGGATCAAGATCAGGGTTGAAATGATAGGTTTTACTGCCTGTCGACCATGAGCTGTAAAGATCATAGATATTAGGAGCGCGAAATGCCTTGCCAACAGACCCTTTAATAATGGTGTCGGCAACAGGTTTAAATACAAACGCAACCTTGGGGCTGGCAGCGGTCTCTTCGGGTTCGTCGAATTTCTCTACACTTCCGACGTTACCAGATTCTCCGTCAAAGGCCTCCCAGTAATCAAAACGGACACCTGTAAAAAGGGTAAGCTTGTCTATAATGTTCCATTCATCCTGAAGATAAGCTGCATAAAAACGGTCGTTTCCTTCGGTAATTATGGTTTTTTCTGTTTTGCTGTGCTCATCCCGAAAAAAAGAAATATTATATTTGTCACTTTCAAAATCGTCATACCGGAAATATAAACCGAATGTTAAAAGATGCTCATCTCCCAAAGGCAGGCTATACTGCAGATTGATAAGATGCAAATAATGTAACGCTTTTTTACGTCCCTTCTTTTTGTGAGATTTATTATATTGTTTATAAAAGCAGTAGGTTATAGAATAATCATTGCAATGGTATAGTTGCAAAA
>JAGGWL010000120.1 GCA_021157555.1 Deltaproteobacteria bacterium
TGAAAAACCCGGTTAAACCTGGGACTTGTTATAATGTGGAGTGAAAAGGGGGGGCATGATGCGATTACAAAAATTATCCTTGGCTTTATGGATGGTAGCTATAGTTCTTTTAGGTGCTTTGATAACGATGAGTACAAAATCTATGGCTGCCGATTCCGGCCAAGAAGGCTCTTTTTCAGAGATCACAGTTGATAAAGGAGACTCTGCTCCTGACTTCACCCTCGAAAATTTATTGGGAGAGAAGATTTCCATAAAGGATTTTCGGGGAAGTCTGGTTGTTGTGGCATTCGCATTCTCAAAACAAACCGCCAAGGATATCGAAAAATATCGGGCTCGAATATTTTCGGATTTCAAGGACAAGGGGGTAAATTGCATTAAACTTGTTCATATTAATAAACCAATCTTTATTACCAAAAATTTTATTCTTAAAAAGATGAAGCGTGAATTTGAGGGTGAAGAACCTCTAAAATATTTATGCATTGATTGGGGGGGATCTTTATGTCTGGATGAAAAATATGGTATTAAAAGTAAAGATTCTCCTACATTAATTATAATTGGAAGGGAAGGTAGGATTTTATATGGCCTTCAGGGATTTTACAGTGAGGACAGTCTGAATAAAATAGAGCAAGAGCTTTCTACCATCTTAAAGGTGGGTGAAAATGCATACCTCGGGGAATCTGCTGCTGTTTCAAAAAAGATTTATCATATTGGCGTGACTCGAATCATGTATCATCCTTCCTTTATATGGACGGATCGGGGATTTAAAACCGCACTGAAAGATGCCGGGTATGTTGAAGGCGAGAATGTTATTTTTAACTTTCAAGATGCGAAGGCGGATCCGGATAAAATTATACCTATAGCCAATAAATTCATGAATGAAAAAGTGGATTTGATTCATACCATGTCTATTATGACCTCACAAGTAATTGTAGAGGTGGTGAAAGACATTCCAATAGTATATTCTATGGTCATGAATCCAATTGAAGAAAAGGTTATTGCCACCATGGGGCCAAGTGGAACCAATGTAACCGGAGTGGCAACGAGTCTTTGTGCCTTGGAGGATCGTTGGCAGATCGAAGCCCAACTTGATATGTATACCAAATTTATGCCCAAGGCCAAAAGATGGGGTACTATTTATAATTCCGGCAGGGTAAATTCAACATTTTACATGAAAGAATTGAGAAAGGTAAGTAAAAGAATGGGATTAGAGTTGGTGGAGGCTCCGATAACCAAGGCTGATGAGGTCAGAAAAGCCGCCGAATCTTTAGTGGGGAAGGTTGATGCCATATATGGTACCCCAGATGACTTGGCGATGTCTGCTTTTGAAAAAATTGCTGAAGTCTGCAACAAAAATAAAATTCCATTATTTGGTGGAGAAGTAGAATGTGTTCAGAGGGGTGCAGTAGCAGCTTATAACCAGGATTACTTTCTTATTGGCTACAAGGCTGGGGAGAAAGCTGTAAGGATATTAAATGGTGAAAACCCAGGAGATATTCCTTCAGATCTTACAAAAAAATATTATCTGGTGGTTAGCCTTGAAAACGCTGAAACACAAGGAATAACCATACCCGAAGAACTAAGGAAAAAGGTGGATAAAATATTATAACTTAATTTAAAAATCTGAGGACCTAAGGGAGTGCCAAATATGAAAAAGCTAAACATAAAAAAAATATTTATTTGGTTGTTTTTGGTTCTTGGAGGAATTGCTATATTATTGTTGGTGGGGATAGGTGTTGTTTTGGTCAAAATGAATCCTCTTGGCCTCTACGTAAATAAAAACGTTTGCCGGGCCGAGACCTGTGCTGAATGTCACCCCCAGCACTACAAGGAATGGCATGAGGGTCAGCTCGCTGCTTTTGCGGCAGTAAGAAAAATAATGGAAACAGATCAGGCAGCTGAGGCTGCCGGCCCTTTCTGCTGGAAATGTCATGACCCCTTTAAACAGGGCCTTGATGAAGGTGTTACCTGTGAATTTTGTCATGGAAAAACTGGAGAAACCGGCTGCGATCAGGACGATGAGAGTTTGCATATAGAAGTGCGAAAAATGGGTCTAAAACGTCTCAGAGATGAAAAGTGGTGCCACCAATGTCATTCGATAACCCAGCCTATTACCGGGGTTGACCTCCAGGGTACTGTCCATGAGTGGGAACAGAGTAAGGCAAGAAAAGAGGGACTGATGTGTCAGAGTTGCCATATGCCCCTCATAGGTGAAGGTGAAGAGAAACATCATTTCCATGGACATTATTATCCTGAAAGAAATCCCCTACCGGGCAGGAAAAGTATTTCAATTAAAGCAATAACCAGGGAAAATGGGAAAATCAACGTAATCGTAAAGAACCATGTGACAGCGCATTATTTTCCCACAGGCGCACAGACAAAAGCAATATTTTTACAGGTGAAAGGCTTTGTTGAAAATAACAGCAAACCTGTTTTTGAGGATAAATTCTTGTTTTTGAAGCGGTTTAAATTTGAAAAATTTTTAGGGATACAAGATTTTCCTTATACCGTTACTAAGGACACAAGAATGAAACCTGAAGAAGAAAGAAAAATCTCTTTCAATATTGATAAGTCAATAAAAATAAGTAAAATGACAGCAACACTCCGGTGTGGGTTTGTAGGAGATCATGGAGAAAAGCTGGAAGCCTGGACATCTGATTATATTGTCAGAAAAGAGATTGCCTTCTGAAGTATAAATAATTTGAGAGAGTAGACTCACCATAAGAAGGGGAGGGGGTGGAAATGTGTCAAAGCTAAAAGAATTGGCACGATAAACATATGGAGAAACAAAATAGAGTGAGGAGATAGGCACAGGCCAGAATATGTGCTTGCATCCTGATGCGAAAAAACTCCTGTGTGGCAATAATAGAAATCAGACGAACAATAGGATATGAGGGAAAAAACGATGCTGAAAAAAATAGTTGTGATCTGTCTGTTCATGGTATTTATATCTTCCTATAGCTTTGCTGTTGATAAGGATGTATCAAAGATCGTAAAGGAAGTTGAGAAAATCCTTAGCCTGGAAAATATTAAAGTTGAACAGAATATGACTGTTTATAGAAAGGATGGAACTGTTAGGCCTTACAAAATGCATGTATTGACCAGCGGTAAAAATAAGTCTTTTGCAGTAATCCTTGCGCCTCCAAGAGAAAAGGGGAGACAGACGTTGAAGTTGGGAGATACCGTATGGAGTTATCTACCCAGTATAAAAAAATCGATTCGAGTTTCTGGCCGGGGATCATTTATGGGTGGCGACTTTGAAAACAATGATGTTCTTCGATTGAATTTAGTTGGTGATTATACCTCTAAAATTATTGAAGAATTGCCGGATCAATATGTATTGGGGCTTAAAGGGACGGATTTAAGCCTTTCCTATGCCAAAATTAAAATATGGGTTCGAAAAGATAATTTTCAACCGCTAAAACAGGAATATTATACTCTTAGCGACAAGCTGATTAAGTCAACATTCTATAAAGATATTAAAGATTTCAACGGATTTAAAAGGCCTTCTAAGCTGGTAATGCAAAGCGCTTTAAACCCCAAACAGAAGACAGTACTGGAGATAATAAAATTTAAAGGCAATCTAAAAAATCCGTCTAGAATATTCCGCAGGTCAAACTTGGGCAAATAGTTCCAACCAAGGCATAAATAATGATAAATAACTTAAGAAAGGACAGACCTCGTAAATTCAATCATACAGTTAGCCGGAATGACGTTATATAAATTATCCAAATTTTAGCAGATAATTGTCTATATATTGACGAGGTTTGGAGGAATAATAATGGTTAAGAAAACGTTTGTTATAGGGCTTTTAGTGTTTTTAGCGTGTTCATATGGTTTTGCTGAAAATAAAGATATTTTGGAAAGTAATAATGTTACCGCCAAGGATATAATAGGTCAAGTCAGTCAGATTATGGCTTTGGATAACATTGTATCTGAGCAGGTAATGACCATTTGTAGAAAGGATGCAACCATCAGGCAATACAGGTTGAAGATAATGACTTCTGGCAAGGATAAAGCTTTTGCGGAGGTTCTTGAGCCTAAACAGTTTGCTGGCCGACAGTTTCTGAGGTTAGGTGATGCCGTATGGGCGTATTTTCCGGATCGAATTTCTATTGAAAGTAAAGCTGATCGGCGGGTAAAAATGACGATTAGAGTTTCAGGGAGAGAAACATTTATGGGCGGCGATTTCACCGACTATGATGTTCTCCGCTTTAATTTACTTGAAGATTATCTTCCCGAAATCGTTGAAGATTTACCTGATCAATATGTACTAAAGCTAAAAGGGAAAGATTTGAATCATACTTATGCCACGTTGAGATTATGGGTGCGAAAAGGAGATTTTCAACCCATAAGGATGGAGTTCTACACTATTAGTGACGAACTGATAAAATCTGTGTTTTACCAAGATTATAGGAATTTTGGAGAAGGATTGATCAGACCGGGCATGTTAGAGGTGAAAAGTGCGATATTGCCCACAAGTAAGACGTTCCTAGAGATAATATATTTGAAGCGCGGCGTAAAAAATCCGTCTTACCGGTTCCAGAGACCCAGCCTTGGTAGGTAGATATATAATACCAAAAATGTGAGCCTTTTGCAAAAAAATCGTTACTAGTAAACACAGATCTCGTAAAAATTGATTTATCTTGATGTTTGGAACCCCTGCATTTATAGGGGAGAGGATTTAAACATTGGCAAAGGAGATTGGAAATGAAAAGGCAGAAGCTTAAATTCTTGCTAATTGGGGGAATTGCGCTGGCGATATTAAACTGCATAAGTTTTTTCACCCTTAACCAGCCAATAGGAATCGGTGGATTCATGGGCTGGATTCCCTCTGCTTTGGTACACTTATGCAATGATGCCTATTGTAAATCAAATATGATGTTTACTTTTTTCTATTATCAAACGGATGCTGCTCCGTGTGTAGGCCTCGGGTTGAGTGTCATAATAGGATCATTTATTTACACGATGATAAAGAGGCGATTTAAATTCAGATTATACAACTCTGCGATGTGTATCAGGGGGCTTATCGGCGGACTCCTGATGGGGTTTTCTTTTCCCATGATGAGAGGGTGTAACATTATTCATATATTTGGGGGGCTTCCCCAACTGGTCTTAAGTGCATTTGTTGTCATAGCAGGGATATTTGTCGGTGCCTATATAGGGAGGAGGATTCTACTAATATGAATATCATGGCCTATATTATAGTAGGTATTACGTTAGGAATATTATTTGCCCATTATCAACTCTGTTTTTCCAGGGCTGTAAGGGGCTTTATTTCTTTTCGTAGAAAAAACAAGATCATAATTTTTCTGGTCATGGTTATTGCTTCAGCTGTATTTTTTAATTTTTTTATCGGTATAGGACTCCTACAGGAAACCGTCAAACCTTTGACCCCCA
>JAGGWL010000216.1 GCA_021157555.1 Deltaproteobacteria bacterium
ATACTGAATTCATTTATTTCATCAAGGCCTTTAAAAGCCTTGATGGTTTTATAGCAGATTCCATGACCGGCATTAATTCCTAAATTCAGCTTATTGGCCAGCTTTACCCCATTGAGGATATCTGTAAAAGTTTGCTCTTGTTTTTTAGCTGTGGTGGCATCGCAGAAAGCTCCTGTATGAATTTCCACCATGGTTGCGTTGATCTGGTGCGCAATTTTAATCTGTTCCGGAGCAGGATCAATAAAGATGCTGACAGGTATACCGCTATTTTGAAGGGTTCCGATGGTTTCGGCAATGGAGTTTTTATGCACGATAAGATCCAGGCCTCCTTCGGTGGTAAGCTCTTCCCTTTTTTCAGGGACCAGGGTAACCAGATCAGGTTTAATCTCCAGAGCAATACCTACCATTTCCGGGGTCGCAGCCATTTCAAGAATCAGCCGGGTTTGTACGATTTTGCGCAATATCCTTACATCTCTGTCCTGAATATGCCGTCTGTCCTCCCGGAGATGAACAACAATACCATCGGCCCCAGCCAGTTCCGCAAGCACTGCCGCCGCAACGGGGTCAGGGTAGGATGCTTTTCTTGCCTCTCTTAATGTGGATACATGATCAACATTTACAGCCAGTCCGGCCATTGATTTCCTCCTTTTTGCCTATAATTTGCATAAGGTCTTCGCTCTTCTTTTCCATTATTAATTCTTCTTTGTCTGATTTTTCATGATCATAACCAAAAAGGTGAAGAATGCCGTGTACCATAAGCTGCAGAAATCTTTCTTCCATGCTGATTCCAAAACTTTTTCCTTCATCTGCCGCTTTTTCTACAGAAATCACAACATCCCCTAAAAGTTGAGGCGCTATTTCTGAATATCCGCCTTCGCGCATTGGAAATGCAATAACATTTGCGGGGCCTTTCCTGTTAAGGTATTTCTGATTAAGTTCGGTTATCTGTGGATTGTCCAGAATAAGGAGTGATAATTCTCCGTCAGGACAACCCAAGGCGTTTAAGACTGCCTGAGCCTTTTGTGTTATTTTTGGGTGAGATAGCTGGTATAGATTCTGTTTGTTTTTTATCAAAACTGCCATTATGCTCATTTCCGATTTGATTTTTTCCTGGATATTCAATTCGATGATGATATATCCCGTTTAATATTTTGTTGAAGCTTTTTGCTATATTATGAAGATTTTTAAGTGTTAAGTCGCATTCATCCAGCTCTTCTTCTGCAAAGATTCGGTTGATTGTGGTCTGTACATGTAACTGTATTTTTGATGGCGTAGGGTTTTCGAGTGTTCTTGAAGCTGCTTCAACCACATCTGCAAGCATTATAAGCCCTGCCATCCAGGTCTGGGGCTTGGGTCCTGGATATCTAAAATCCTCTATCTTGACGGAATCATCTCCTTTAAGTTTTTTTGCCTTTTCATAGAAATAACTTATCAGACTTGTTCCGTGATGCTGTTGAATGGTATTGATGATCATATCGCCCAGTTTATTTTGACGTGCAAGTTCAACTCCTTCTTTTATATGAGAAATTAAAATAAGGCTGGACATGGATGGTGCGAGTTTGTCGTGTTTGTTTTTACCGTTTAACTGGTTTTCAATAAAATATAGCGGTTTTTTTAACTTGCCAATATCGTGATAATAGCCGCATACTTTGGCTGCCAGAGGATTTAAACCTATTTCAGCAGCAGCAGCTTCTGCCATGGAACCGACTATTACTGAATGGTGGTAGGTACCAGGTGCTTCTAACATAAGTCTTTTTAGAATAGGCTGATCAAGATTTGCAAATTCAAGCATCTTGATATCCGATGTATAACCAAAAGCTATTTCAAAAAGAGGGGCAAGTCCTGTTGTAACAGCTCCTGCCCCTATTCCACCGATAAATGCAAATACAAGATCCCATACAAATCCTATCTTGAAATATTCTCCTAAATATATGTCCAGAATAGCAGCAAGCACCATATTGAGAACCCCTAATTTCACGCCCGCTTTAATCAGCACCTTACGTTCTCTGCAATGCTGTACCCAATAGGCTGCCATGGCACTGCTTAAGAGGAAATATATCAAAAACTCAAATTTGTTTGGAAAAACAAACGATGTGCAGACAGGGAAGGCTATAGCTAAAAAAATTGCATTATTATATCCGAGAAACATGCAGGCTATCATGGCGCTTGATGCCAGTGGAATTCCGAACAGTATTGAATTTCCTGGTATGGAAAATGGAGCATGCATTGCGAGGGAGTCGGCAACAAATAAAGAGATTACTGTTATGAGGAAAAAAATTATAAATAAAGTTGTTATGAATAAAAGATCTTTGTTGTGATTTATAGTTGTCCTGCCATTATGATTCAATTTGAGGATATATGTGATTATAAAAATAGATACAAGTATCATGGCCGCGCCAATACTGTTCGAAAATAATTTCCCCTTTTTTGTTTCGGCACGAAGGTTACGAAGTTTTGTCATATGGTCTTCTGTAATTCGTTCTCCTTCACGCAGGATCATCTCTCCGGCCTTAATCTTGTATAAAATTGGTTTAACTTTCGAAGCGGCTTTTTCCTTTCGTTTAGTTGTTTCTATATAGTCAAGGCTGATATTAGGCTGTATAAGCCTTTGTGCAAAATCGACTATTAGATTGCGCAGATTGTATTTGATATTTTTAAGCAGAGGTTGTCCTATAATTCTTACCATGGTTTTGGCCTGGTCAGGTCCGTAAATTTTCCTTAGCTCTTTTATCAGCACTTCTGAATCTGTAGCAGAATCTTTCAGGATTATCCCTTTTCGGCTCTCTCTCAAAAGAATTTCTTTATTTTTTACAATACCATTTTTGAGTATTTCCCTAAGAATACTGTTAATGATATCTTCTATATTTACGGAAAATTTTTCTCTTTCAAGAATGCTGTATGCCCCTTGACTAATAGAAATGCCGATCTTTTTTTCAAAATCATTTTTTTTGCCTAACAATATCTTATCAGGCAATATCTTGATTGATGCCGTTGGTATAATTACCTTAATGGAATCTGAGTCCGACAAACCTGCTTCAGGGGCAGGTCCGATAAATCTATTCTCGGATTCGATCATAGTGCGGCTTTCTTCAAAAGCTTCATGGATATTGCTTGTCAGCCTGGTAAAAAGGGATGTGTTGTAATTGTAAACCGTTACTATATTGTCCATCGCCTTTTTTCTTTTGGCTTCTGTAGCATCTTTATCTTCTATAAAAAAATCCTTTGGGGCCTTGATGTCTTTTTCTGCAATATCTCCGATCTTCCATGATTGCTCTTCAATAATCAGGCTTGGATAAAGTGTTATTGTAAAAAATACCGCCGTAATTCCCAAAAGAATCCAGCGCACGGATTTGCCTGATAAAAAGCGGCTGTGAATCGTTTTTTTATTTTTTTTCATACTTAATATTTTTGATAGTAGTTCACCAAGGGTATGTTCTCACGAGAACCCTTGGATATTGTGCAGTTTTAACATCCGCAAAAGTAAGTTTTGTATGTTTCTTGTCAAGTTCTTTCAAAGTATTAATAATGGCATTATCCTCAATTTTTTTTTAGAGTTTTTAACTATCATACATTTTTATGGAAATGCAAACTACTATTTTAAACTCAGGAATATCGCAAAAAACATCTTGACTGAAAAAAATACCTCTGATAACGTTTAAAAAGATATAGTATGTGTAGTGTATATTATCAATTATAATAATAGGTTGTCTGTCGAAGTAATAGTGATTATATGAATCCGCTTGATATGTTAATAGTTGTTATTTTAAGTTTCTGCATGATTCGCGGTGTTTTTCGCGGGCTTGTGAGTGAGCTTTTTGCAATAATCGGTGTCTTGAGTGGTTTTTACACTGCCTATACATATTATTTAAAAATAGCTAATCCCTTATCGGCCTGGGTATCCAATCGGGCATATCTTAATATATCAAGTTTTTTGATTATATTTTGTGTCACTTTTCTTGTTATCAATTTTCTGGGGTTGCTTGTCCGGTATATATTGAATATTGTTTTTTTGGGATGGGTTGACCGCATATTCGGATCAATATTCGGATTAATAAAGGGAATCCTGATTGTTTCCATTTTATTAATTGCTTTTACCTCATTTCTTGATAAAGGCGCTCCGGTAATCAGAAATTCCATATTATCAAAACATGTTATGTTGATTTCGGAGAATATGGCAAGAGTCGTTACGAAAGATATGAAAAAAAAGTTTACCAAAAAAATTAAAGTTTTAAAAAAAGCCTGGAAAATAAATTGACAACTAACTTTATATAGGATAAAAAAATATATTAGGG
>JAGGWL010000154.1 GCA_021157555.1 Deltaproteobacteria bacterium
ATGCCGGAAATGAGCGGTTATGAAGTGGCACGGGCGGTTCGTGATTTTGAATACAATGCCCGCAATCAGGGATTGGTAACTAAAAAGTTGCCTCTGATTGCTCTTTCCTCTCTTATGGAGCGGAATGCCGAAAAATGCGCAGAGGCCGGTTTTGATGGTTTTTTGAGTAAACCTGTCCGCCGGGAAAAACTGTATCAGATGCTGGAAAAATCATTGGGAGCCAAGAAAGACCTGAATGGAGCGGATGAAAAACAGAAAATAATAACCAAACATTCTATTCGGGAAGATATAAAGCATTCCGCACGCATTCTGCTGGCAGAAGATAACCCTGTGAACCAGAAACTGGCAAAAATGATGCTGACCAAGGCAGGATATAAGGTGGATGTGGCTGATAATGGACAGCAGGCAGTGGAAAAATTTACTTCTTCGCCTGATAACTATGATTTGATTTTTATGGATATACAGATGCCTGAAATGGATGGTCTGGAAGCGACTGCGATGATTCGTAATTGGGAAGCCAACCTTGCCGATGAAAGTGATACATCAGATGGTGATAAATCGAATGCTGTTGCTAATAAAATATCAGTCAAACCGGAGCATATTCCGATTGTGGCCATGACAGCCAATGCCATGCAAGGTGACAGGGAAATATGTATTGAAGCGGGAATGGATGACTACACTACAAAGCCAATCAAACGGGAAAAAGTCCTGGAAATGCTTGATAAGTGGGTATTAATATAAACACCTGTAATTGTAGGGGCGGGTTCCAAACCTGATTTTTTTGATAGTTGCAAACTGTATTGTGAAACAGAAGTGTTTCTCATCGTATTTATGATACACGCATTTCTTAAATAACCTCTGTTTATTCGTAATATAAATATCCTCAGCTAATCTTTATAAAAATTATAACTGTTTAAATATACTTGTTATTATTAGCATCATTAAAAAATAATAAATATATATAGCCCAATAAAATTTAATGGCATATTTTTTGATATTATAAATAATAACGGAAACGCAAGAAGCGCTAAAACTATAAACTACTTTTGAACATTAAAAAGGGAGAAGTAAGATGGGATACGTTTTTAACATGAACGAAATATTTGAAATGGCAGAACAGATTGAAAAAAACGGCGCTAAATTCTATAGAGAGGCTGCCGATGGGGTTAAAACGCCTTCAAATAAAAATCTTCTTATTGAGCTTGCCACAATGGAAGATCAGCATCAAAAAACCTTTGCAGTTTTAAGAACTCAGCTTTCGGAAGATGAAAAAGCGCCGACCATTTTTGATCCTAATAATGAAGCCGTTCTTTATCTTCGTGCTTTGGCGGATATTCGGGTATTTTTTGAAAAAAAAATAGATACTTCATCTATGGAGGAAATACTGAAAGCAGCCTTATTGGCCGAAAAAGATTCCATAGTATTTTATCTTGGCATGAAAGATCTTGTTCCGGATGATTTTGGAAAAGAAAAGATTGATCATATTATTAAAGAAGAAATGTCGCATATAAAATTGCTCAGTAATAAACTTCTTGAGTTAAAACAAGAATAAAGGAGGATTCGGAATGTCAAAAGCACTTATTGTGTATTCAAGCAGAACAGGCCAGACAAAAGCCATTGGCGAGCTTATTGCCGAAGGTCTTCGGATTGCAGCAGTTGATGTAACAATGGCTGATGTAAAAGATATTAAAAAGGAAGGGGATCTTGCTGGTTACGATGCTTATTTGTTTGGATCGCCAACCTATCATGGCGAGATGATTAATGGTATGAAAACTTTTCTTTTTCTGGCCGAAAAAGCCGATTTAAAGGATAGGGTAGGGGGATCTTTTGGTGCCTTTGGATGGAGTGGTGAAGCTCCTGACCGCATTTATGAGACCATGAAAAATATTTATCAAATGAATATGGTCACCGGATCTTTAAGACTCAAAGCCAGTTATCTTGGCGGAGGCATCGCGATGGCCCAGGATTACGGAAAGGAAGTCGCAGCTAAAATTGGTATTACAAATTAATATGTTTTGAACGAACTTTAAGGAGGTTTTTTATGTCTAAGTATGTATGTGAATTATGCGGTTATGTATATGACCCGGCTGAGGGAGATCCTGACAGTGGAGTTAACCCGGGGACAGCTTTTGAAGATCTGCCGGATGACTGGGAATGTCCAGTTTGCGGAGCTGGCAAATCTGATTTTATAAAAGAGAGTTAATAAAATTGCATTATATGTTTATTCGGCAATTATAATTTTAATTCCTGCTTTCTCGTTCTCATGATCCAGCATGAGAACGAGAAAAATTTCCTACTTAATTGTATATATTTGTTTAGAAAAAGTGTAGGGGCACAAGATCTTGTGCCCCTATTTTTGCGTTTAGTCTTTGGATTGGGCGGAATTAGAAGTTATTTTTATTGACGTATTATCAAGATGTATATACGGTTAGATCAGGGAAGTTATTTTGTCCTCGTTCCTAAGATGAAGATCAATTGAGGGCTTGACGAGGTTTTACTTATAGATGTCCCCATATGACTTGATACTTTTTATCCTCCATTTGTTAAGACAGTTTTCCGTTGTATAAGCCCCATCGGGGCGATAGACAATAGCCCGGCAATTTATTGCCGGGTGGTCGGGACGATGACCAAGTCCAAAATTGGTATCAAGTCACCTG
>JAGGWL010000047.1 GCA_021157555.1 Deltaproteobacteria bacterium
CCGATGCTGAAAAAGACGGTCCTGTATGGGCAAAAACCAATGATGACAGAATAACTATGGTAGGAAAATATATTCGCAAATGTCGTATAGACGAAATCCCTCAACTCTGGAATGTAATGCTTGGAGAGATGAGTTTTGTCGGGCCCAGGCCGGAAAGAGAGCATTTTGTAAAAGAACTTGAGAGCAGAATTCCTTATTACAGCCAGCGTTTTACTGTAAAACCGGGTTTAACAGGATGGGCTCAGGTAAGTTATCCTTATGGTGCAACTGTTGATGATGCTATTGAAAAATTGAACTATGAGCTTTTTTATATTAAAAATATGTCAATCCCGATGGATTTAACTGTAATTTTTCGTACCGTTAAAACAGTACTTTTTGGCGAAGGCGCTCGATAGTTCATAGTTCCTGAACAAAACCTCATGTTCAGGAACGGTTTTGAGTTTTGGGTTTTAGGTTTTGGGTTAAAGAAAAAAACAATTTTTTTTCAGATCAAAAAATGTCATTGTAAGAGACCTTTGAAAAATGTTCAATTTCGTTCGAGTTCAAGGAAGGCGAAAATTTTAACCGCAGGAATACATTGAGTATTTCGAGGATTAAAATTTGAGCCTGACGCCGAAATCGGGCGAAAGGGGGCATTTTGCAAAGGTCTCTGTAATTGACCAAGCGGAGCTATGTTGTTAAGGAGGTATTTATGAAAAAATTAACATTTTTTTATTTTAGTCTATTTATATTCATTTCAATTTTTACTCTTTCAAGGTTCTGCTTTGCAAATAATAAAGTTCCTGATAAAAATTCATATGTTATTGGAAGCGGTGATATCCTGGAAATTATCACCTGGAAAGAAGCTGATTTTACGCGGGAAGATGTGCTTGTAAGAATAGATGGCAAAATAACATTTCCCCTGCTTGATGATGTCCAGGCTGCGGGGATAACGCCAATGCAGCTTAAAAAAACAATCGAAATAAAATTAAAAGATTATATTGATAATCCTGTTGTAACAGTTAATGTTACAAATCCAAGCAGCCAAAGGTTCTATATTTTAGGTGAAATCGCAAATACAGGTGAATATCCGCTTGTTAAACAACTGACTGTTTTGCAGGCTTTTGCACTTGCTGGCGGTTTTACCGAATGGGCGGCAAAAAAAGAAATTATACTTTTAAGAAAAGAAAACGGTCAAGAAAAGTTGTACAGGGTAAATTATAAAGATATCGCAAAAGGTAAACATTTGGATCAAAATGTACTGATCAGGGCGGACGATACTATAATTGTACCGTAAGGGATGGCCTGCGGCCTTGGGGGAGGCTGAGTTTGAGGGACACTGCGTTTTAAGAATAAGGGAGATTATGAATAATAAAATAACAATCTTACTGTTTTTTTTGGGGATATTTTTTATCATAAATAACGCTTATGGCTTTAACGGAACTTTTACGCCGCGCATATCTTTTGATGAGGAATATTCCGATAATATTTATCTGTCATCCAGAAATAAAGAGCATGACTATATTAGCAGCATATCTCCGGGATTTAGTCTTGATCTTCCAGGGCAGCGCATTGGCGCAACTATTTCGTATGAACCATCCTTTGTTTTTTATAAAAGAGAAACAGACAATAATACAATCAGGCAAAGTGCCCAGTTTTCAGGGTGGAGCAATTTAGGTAAAAACACAAGGCTTGAACTTAATAATTCATTTATGAAAACTGAAGACCCGCTTGAAGAAGATGATCTTTTTCTGGAAACAGGCGAATTTCTGAGAGATCCGGATCATACTGTGCGGCAGAGTAGAGAACCCTACTATACAAATACAACCAGCCTTAATTTTACCCATCAGTTCGGTGCGGCCGATTTTTTTCGGATGGGATATACTTACGGCCTTCTTCAAAATGAGAATCCTGAAGATGATGATAATAAAAGCCAGATACCTTCTATCGGACTTACCTACTGGTTCCTGCCTGATATGGGATTTGAAACGGATTTTTCATACACCAGTGCGAAATATTCAGGCACGGATGCTCCTGCTGATGATTCCAAAGAATGGCAGGGAAGTTTAAGACTGATCAAACGATTTTCCAGGCATCTGGAAGGATTTATAAATTATAACCATGTCATCATGGATTATATGGGTGATGATGAAGATTACCAGGTTTTTGATCCTTCCATAGGCGTTAATTATGTAATTTCAGACGATACGCACCTTAATATAGGTGTTGGATATTTTATTCAGGATAGAGAAGAGAGTGATGGCGATTCCGGCCTCTCTTTAACTGGCGATATTGGCAAAACTTGGGATTTTAAACGTGGCTCAATAGGTCTGACCGGGGCAATGGGATATGATGAAGCCAATCTGGGGTCTGAAAACCTGGGATTTGAAAAATATCAAGAAATTGCCTGTACAGGTGAATACGGTTTGACGCAGCGTTTGAGCACGAATATCAGCTATTCTTTCAGGCGCAGCCAATATGTCGATACAGATGAAAACCGGACTGACAGAACCTCAAGTTTTGGGACCGGATTTCGTTACGCACCGACCAGATGGCTTTCTTTAAACCTGAACTATCAGTATAACACTGTTACATCTACTGATAGAGAAAATGAATATGATGAAAACAGGGTTGTTTTTTCAATTTCATTAGTGCCTGAAAGGCCTTGGAGACTGGGAAGCTAAAATTATAATACATGGAGGAATAAAATCTTGAATATTGATCAAGTTAAAGCGCAATTAAAACAAAATCCCAAAAAATGGCTGGTGACTGGTGTTGCCGGTTTTATTGGCTCAAACTTGCTCGAAGTTTTGCTCGATTTGAATCAAACTGTTACAGGCCTTGACAATTTTTCAACCGGAAAGCAGGAGAATCTGGATGGGGTGGAGCAGATTGCAGGCCCTGACAAGTGGCAAAATTTCACTTTTTTAAAAAAGGATATTGTGAATCTCCCGGATTGTATGGAGGCTTGTGCCGGTGTTGACTATGTCCTGCACCAGGCGGCTTTGGGAAGTGTACCCAGATCAATTGACGATCCTTTGACAACCAACCGTTCAAATATTGACGGTTTTCTTAATATGCTTGTTGCTGCCAGAGATCAAGGCGTTAAAAGATTCGTTTATGCCGCATCTTCATCTACTTACGGAGATCATCCTGATCTTCCCAAGGTTGAAGATAAAATAGGCAGCCCACTTTCACCTTATGCTGTTACCAAGTATGTTAATGAACTTTATGCGGATGTTTTTGCCACAACTTACGGAACTGAAAGCATAGGCCTGAGATATTTTAATGTTTTCGGAAAAAGGCAGGATCCTGAAGGCGCTTATGCTGCAGTAATACCTAAATGGATTGATATTTTGCTGCAAGGCAATCAGCCGGTAATAAACGGAGACGGCGAAACAAGCCGGGATTAC
>JAGGWL010000361.1 GCA_021157555.1 Deltaproteobacteria bacterium
GTTTATCAGATAGTCCGCAGCCTATATGATCAACAGCTATTGCGCGGTAATTTTTGGAAAGTTCTTTTACCAGCCTTCTGAAATAAAAAGACCAGGTAGGGTTTCCGTGAATCATTAAAAGAGGATCGCCTTCGCCCTCGTCCAGATAGTGATATTTAAAACCCTTCAAGTCAAAATAATTAGACTTGAACGGATAGA
Organism: Deltaproteobacteria bacterium; assembly: GCA_021157555.1. Taxonomy (GTDB): domain Bacteria; phylum Desulfobacterota; class Desulfobacteria; order Desulfobacterales; family BuS5; genus BuS5. The sequence goes on from JAGGWL010000361.1 coordinate 199, forward strand.
GATGGCGAAAATTGGAGATATTAATCTTGCTGTTCATTACCATCTTATTCCAAGCATAATACAGTTAAGTCCACTTCCTATTCCAAAAAAACCGACATAATCACCTGACAGGAGGAATTCACGCTCTGATGCAATGGCGGCTGTTATTGGCAACGAAACAGTGCCGATATTCCCAAGATACTGAAAAGTTGTAAAATCTTTTTCAGCAGGGATCCCAATGGCATTAAGTACTGTTTTTTGATGTGAAGATCCGACTTGATGACATATTATTTTGTCAGGCTTGTTTTCAGGCAATGCCATTTTTTTTATAAAAGCCCTAAATGTTTTAACACCTAAAGTGACTCCGTTATTAAGAACTCCCACAGAATCGGTCTCCATCGCATGCAGACCGCTGGCAGGGATTCCGGTATCAGGTCCCCATCGGCAAAGTTCATGATGCTCTACGGCATTTTTTACGATACCGCCCTCCAGATGATGGCCTTTACGAGATAAGGATTTGTCACACAATAATACGGCCACTGCCCCTGATCCACCTGTAAGCGTGGCTACAGTCCTTTTAAAACTCTCCATATTTTTTTCTTTAAGCAGCCGTTCAATTGTAATATCCATGATCTGCCTGGCTGATTCACATGAAAGCACAAGCCCTGCCTTGATCTGGCCGAGTTCAATTGCATTTGCAACCTGAACTATCCCATTCAATACTCCCAGGCAGGCATTGGAAAGATCATAAACCATTGCATCAGCGCCAATGCCCAGATCATGCGACACAGCGCAGGCCGTTGCAGGTTCAAGATTATCCCTGCATACCCCACAGTAAACGAGCATTCCAATCTGCTCAACATCGACTGCTGAGGAATTAATAGCTTTTACTCCGGCTTTAACTGCGCCTGTGCGCATTTTGTAGCCTTTATCCCAAAATCGCCTCTCACTTATTCCCGTCAGAGCTTCGAGTTGACCTTTTTGAAAATGAAGCGCCTTGTAAAGCGGCTCCAGACGATTTTCAATATCTTCAGAAGTTATGACATTGGGAGCCAGTTCATAACCAAAAGAATCTATATAAACTTTAGAATATTTCATGCTGCCTGTTATTTAGTCCCTGTTCCTTATTATATTTTCGATTCTTTTAAACCATATAATCCGGAAAAAAAAGTATGCCATAACTTTACGGGTTCAACCTTTTTTACACAATGAATAAGGACTGTATCACCTGTGTATAAACAAAGCTGATCGTTTTCAGGCAGAACAAGTTTATGGAAATGCCAACATAATCCGTAACCAATTATTCCCATTAACAAGAAAGCAACAAACATCAGTTTTACCGGCCTTAAAAAAATTATCAGCACAAAACAACACGCAGCAGGCAGCCAGGCCTGAATTGACGGATTGTTGCCTGCTCCGCACTTGCACATGAAAAAAAAGTAGATACAAAAAAGATAAGAACACCCAAAACAGGGGCAAGAACTATTCTATAGAGTTGAACTTTAAGTTTTCCGTATCTCCATAAAAGAAAAATTGTAAATAATAGAGTACAAATCAATAATGCAGCGTGAATATTACCTTCCATAACCCTTCCAATTTTAAAAATTTCGATATATTATAATAAAGAATAGTGTCAAAATTTATAAAGCTATCTCAAAAGATAACCTTTTGACAATATTTTTCTTGATTTTAAAATAATTTTTTTGAATAAAGAGGGAGAATTTGCAGTCTCTGATCGAATCAGGCCAAAACTCCATTAAATTAGGAAAATTTTATGCGGATAGAGCAAAATCCTTTATTCAGGAAAGTTATCGTACCCTGGTACGACTCCAAAATCGCATGTCGTGTTATTATTGTATGTATGCTGTTTGCACTATTGTTCGGTCTTATCGGAATATCTACGGCAAACGCAACGGAAAGCTATAATGATTATATTTGGATACCTGTAGTGTTGACTGTTTTAAGCGGCATAGTTCTGACTGCCGCCATTATACGTCTTGTAAAACAATATAAATAAAAAGCAGGTGGGTTAAGACTCAAAAAAAAGTTCTATAAAATGATGCAGTATTTTTGCAGTTACTCCCCATATTACCACATCTTTAAACGGGTATTCCAGATATTCTATATCAGGCATCCACCCATGAAAATATCTTCCCTTGTGAGTCTGTACAAGTCCCCGTAATGGTATTTCAAGCACTCTTGATATCTCTTTTTGATCGTATTTTACAGTGTTTCTCTCGCGCCATATCCCTGTAAAGACTTCAATATCTCTATAATTAATGGTCTGAAAGTGACCGATTGAACCTATATATTCAATCTGATTTTTTGATATATCCAGTTCTTCTTTAAGCTCACGAAAGGCTGCCCCTAAATTTCCGTCATCATTTTCTTCAACATGGCCACCAGGCAAAGCCACCTGATTGCGCCATGGATAGCCTATATTATCCGACTTTTGAATCGCCAGCATATGCAGGCCTGGCTTATTATAGAGTAACAGAAAGACTGATGTGGGAAGATAACGTCTGTCTTCCGGTGGCCCAGGGTGATCTGAGTTTTGAATAATATCTTTTAATTCTAGAGAATTGATAGCGTCAATCCTTATAGCTGTCTGTAGAAATATATTTCAAAATAGGAAGAAGTTTGTCAGGCGGAATATATCCAGCAAGATTAGTAATATTCTCACCTTCATTGGTTAAAAACCAGGTATCAGGCAATCCTCTTACCTTATATTTGACGGCAAGGCTTTTTTTCTTATCTGTATTTATTTTTATGGGAATAAAATTCTTGTTCAAATAATCAGCTACGGATGCATCATTAAAAGTCTGGGTTGCCATTTTTGTGCAGTAACCGCACCATGAAGCCCAAAAATGAAGAAATATTTTTTTATTTTCTGTTTTTGCCAATTGTAAACCTTCATCATAGGAATACCAGTAAATTTTATCCGAATGGGCATTGCAACTGATCAAACATACAGCCAGAATTAATGTAAACATCCGTAAAGTCTTTAGATTCATTTTTGTATATTTCCTGTTTGATTACGTGTCGGATTGTGCAAAGCACGAAAAAAATTATCGGGCTTGACTCTAATTTCGACCAAACACTGAGCTATAATAAAATTTAAAAACCTCTGAAACTCGCTGCGCTCAAACAGCCAGAGGTTTTCAAATTTCACCATAGCTCAGTCCTGACATCTAATGGTCGGCGTTATAACCAAGCCCGAATTTGGACACAGATTGACGCAGATAAACACAGATTAAAGCCAGTAATTGCACCCACTATCACCCATAAGGTATTTGATGAAAAAAAATGTGGTAATCATAGGAGCCGGATTAGCCGGCACCTTGCTATGCAATGAACTTGTTGAAAATTGTGATGTTACTTTACTTGAAGCCGGCGATAAGAATGGTATTAAATACCCTGAAGTTAATTTTATTCAAAAACGTTTTGCGGAAGTAAAAACTTTTTGTATAGGAGGAGGCGGCACAACCAATCTTTGGCATAATGGATTAATACCCATAAATACCGAGGATGTTACCTCTGAAGAGTTTAAGAAAGTAATAACTGAAACTGAATCATACATTGATAAAGCGGCTTGCAAGCTTTACTGGTTAGACAATCCTTACTCAGATGAATATAAAAATATAGTCTCACAAATGAGTTTGGTTGCTGAGAAAACAGGCGCTTTTCCGGATGGAGTTGATTGTCTGCTTTATCCTGAAAAATATAGAAAACTGGATGTTAAAGATAGAGTTGATGCCTTTTATTCAGTCAGTAATATAGAATTTGTTTCAGAAAATAAGCGAATAAAGTCAGTCAGTTACTGTTCGGGATTGAAAAAGCATTCTATTGATGCAGATGTTGTAATTATTTCTGCGGGTGCATTGGGGACGCCTTTGCTCGTAAAAAAAGTAATTTCTGCAATCGGCTCCTCTTTTGATAAGATTGGAACAGGACTGGCGGATCATCCAATTGGATTTATTGGCAAGGTAAAGTTTAAAAAGCATATCACCAGGTCAATGAACTGTCTTTCTGCGCTTAATAAGGGAAATTATATATGTCGAACAGCTATCAGGCTGAAAAGTAAGTGTGGAAAGTATACCTGCGGCGCTTTTTTCAGGCCTGCTTTGACTATGGGAAATAAACTTTCAATATACAAGTATAAGTCGTTGATAGGGGCTGGTAATGGTTTAGAGAGGGTCAAGAACATGTTTTCCTTGAAGATATTTCACCCGGATATATTGGCGGAAATATTTTCGCATTTATTTGGTATAACTATTCCAGGTAGAATATATAATATTATTGTAATTTTTGAGCAAAAACGTGGAAAGAGCCGTGTCTCATATGATGGTGACCGTTTGAATGTTGATTGGTCTATCACAAAAGAGGAGCTTTCTATTTATAACGATATGTTGCTGAAATTAAATAACATGTTGACTGGCATATCAGATGAGATAAATATTATAACCGACCTGACTGAAGAATGGATATGGTCCGCTGCTCATCATTCCGGAACAATTTCACTTGGGAATAAACCTGATGACCTTGTTGATAAAGATCTCAAGCTGAATTCATGTGATAATGTATTTGTATGTGATGGCTCTGTAATACAGGAACATTCCTATGCAAATACAGGATTAACCATTGGAGCGCTTTCTATGCGGTTGTCGGAAAGAGTTTTGCAGTAATGGGACACAGATGCACACAGATAAACACAGATAAAAAAAAACAGCGTACTTCAAAAAACGGCAATGCGTTGGCGGTCAAGTGTAATGACTTGTTCGCCTTTA
>JAGGWL010000330.1 GCA_021157555.1 Deltaproteobacteria bacterium
ACATCCCCGAACGTTGACCGCTATTAAACTAAAATCAAGCATAAATACAAACACTTACAGATTAATCCAATATCAAATAAAAAAGCGGCACAACCATTGCATAACCCCTTTCTGAATTGAAAATAAAAACTTTTAAATACTACTCTGCAAGAGGGGAAACAATAACTTCCCTAAAGCGAAGCGCTCCTCAAGGCCGCAGGCCGCTCCTCAAGCGAAGCGTTCCTAAAGCGAAGCGTTCCTAAAGGCCAAAGGCCGCTCCTCAAGCAAAGCGCTCATCTCTCGCAGAGAGATAAAAAGGGGGTGATAAAACAAAGCAAGCAAGCAAAACCAGTATTGCAACAACGCAACGTAACAACATGTTTTTCCTTAACAACAAACAGGCAAAAAAGGGGATTTACAATGATTAAAAAACTAAGAACCGATGCAAAAGGTTTTACACTTATCGAACTTATGATCGTTATCGCCATTATCGGTATCCTGGCGGCTATTGCCATTCCGCAATTTATGACTTACCGGGTCAGGGCCAATAATACCACTGCTCAAGCTCTATGTAAGGTAGCCGTTACTTCTTTGGCCGCCTTGAATTCTGATCTTTCTTGCTGGGGAGTATCAGTAGATGGAATTGCAGCTACTATGGATTTAACCAGTACTACTGGTAATGCTACTGGTGTCGGGGTCGTACTTGCAGGCACAACTACTGCGCTTCCTGCCGCAACTAGCTCTACAGATGGCGCAATGGTTACGGCAACTCACCCGATTTCCGGAGGAATAAGTGCTGTAGGGTTTACAGTACCGAATAGGTGTGACATAGCTATTGACAATGATGCGGGAGTCAATCATAGCACGTATCGAATTATCGTAGAAAACTCTAATGGAAATAGGGCATTTGGCACAGAAGCGGAAATGTCAGATCTTATGTACTTTGTTCAGAATGAAGCATGGAATAATGGCACTGCAGCTATAGATACCACAACAGCAGTTGCTGTCGCTATTACTACAGGCCTTGATTTTGACCCAACCGGTGCAGACGTAGGCGTTGCCGGAGGTGGAGCACCGACTCCAAACTGGCATATTCTAAGATAAAATCATCCATAAGTAAATTCAAGAAAAAGCGTTATAAGGGATAATATCTCTGACCGGCGCTTTTTCTTTAATTAAAACAGCTTTCCAGGTTTTTTCAAATGACCCCAATCGTTTGCAATAATTCAAGCAAAAGTTTTTCATACGGCTTTCGAGGCCGCCAAAGGTCTTAAAATCAATCCCGCTTGAAGTTAAAAAATGGGATAAAAAAACCTTCCGAAAAATTATATTCTGCAAGGTTATGGCTCATATTCGGCTTTTTGTACAAAATACTATCTTAAAAAAAATTCTATAATCCTGTTGACGTATATGCATAAATGATGCATCCATATACATATGAGAACAACATTAAACATAGATGATCAAATTTTAAAGAAAGCATCTCTTTTGGCCGGCATTAAAGAAAAAACTTCCCTGGTACGGCTTGGCCTTGAGGCTTTAATTGCGCGTGAAAGCAGTAAACGCCTTGCAAAGTTAGGCGGTACGGAAAAAGAGTTACGTTCTATTCCCAGGCGCAGGTCAGGCAAACTATAATCATGGTTCTGGTTGATACTTCAGTTTGGGTAAACCACTTGCGTGGCGGTGATAAACTGTTAGAAAAATTGCTTATTAATGGTGACGTGGTTTGCCATTCTTTTATAATAGGTGAACTTGCATGTGGTAACATTAAAAATCAAAAAGAAATTATATCATTACTGCAAGCCCTGCCAAAGGCTTCTTCCATAGAATTTGAAGAATTTTTATATTTTATTGAAGAAAATCAATTAAATGGCAAGAAAATTGGTTTTGTTGATATTCACCTGCTGGCATCTGCCCAATTAGATCAAATAAAACTATGGACGGAAGATAAGCGATTAAAAAAAGCAGCCATAGAACTCGGTTTGCATGTGAATTGAGGTGGTAGCGATTAGCTTTTAGCTGTTGGCTTTTAGCTTTTAGCTTTTAGCGGTTAGCCTTTAGCTATTAGCTGTTAGCTTAATGATTACAAGATGTTTTGCGATTACAAATTTTCACCCATTGGGTGTTACTTCTTACTGATGTAATACCTTGATTTTTCAAGGCTAACAGCTAATCGCTAACAGCTAATTGCTAACGACATTATCAGGAAAAATAAAAAAAAATGACCCCAATCTTTTTCAATAATTTAAGCAAAAGTTTTGCATACGGCTTTCGAGGCCGCCAAAAGGTGTTAAAATCAATCACGCTTAAAGTTGAGCAAGGCGAGGTTTTCGGTTTTTTGGGCCCCAACGGCGCCGGTAAAAGCACGGCCATAAACACGACACTTGGTTTTATCAAGCCTGATAATGGTCAGGTATTAATTAACGAAATTTCATCAAGGGAAACTTCTGCCAGAAAATATATCGGATACCTCCCGGAACATCCTGTTTTTTACGAACACCTGAAAGCCTGCGAACTTCTTGAATTCAGCGGGC
>JAGGWL010000329.1 GCA_021157555.1 Deltaproteobacteria bacterium
GCGAAAGAACATGGTAATAAGCACCTTCAAATTCTATCCTCAGTTGCCTTGCCATACTTTGAAATTACCAGAACCAGAATCACATGTCAATCGTTATTATAATAATCAAGGTTTGACCCCAGTTCCATGACCCCAGTTCTACTTGACTTTGTAAATTGATGTTAATATAGAATAAAAAAATTCTGATAATGTTCATTGATATGATCAAAAAGTTGTTTCCTGCTGTATTTTCATTATAAGCAGTGTAGTTGTGGCAGTAAGGTCCGCTTCCTGCCACAACAAATAACGAAGTTACCGTAATTTACGGTACTTTTGCAGGAATTTCATATTAAAAAAATTTTTGGAACTGTCAAAAATTTTATGAAAAGTGATTTTATTATGAAAGTCTGTCGTTGAATGTGAGAGCGCAAAAAATCATTCTGTGCTCCGACGAGCAAAATGAGGGGCCCATTCTCGCACAGAATGTTTTTTTTGCTTATCGCTTTAACGAAAGAGCGTAACGTTACTTTACTACTTTTAATTATTGTTCTTTGAAAATCTGATTTGAGAGCTAAGCGGCTGCTTGCTCGATGAGGGTAACCCACTTTTCCGGCATAAGATCACAGTCGTGGAGTGAGTCCAAAGATACAGGTGTGGCGTTTTTTAGTGCACTGTGAGGCCTCATGAAATTATAAAATGCGACAAAAAGGGTTGTAAGTGCGACGGCGCCGTCAAATGTTTTAAATCCAGCTCTTGGTCTGGTGTGATATTTGTACGTTCGATTCAGACGTTCAACGAGCTGTTTAAAACTTCGATATTCGCGGCTTTCTTCGTCTAAATTTTTTAAGCCGACAACGGTACGCTTTGTCAGTTTGTTATCATCGTTTTTAATCAAATCATTGTAAGCCATAACAGCGGCATCGTAAGAGGGGTTGCCGTCTGTGACCAAATCCGGATGTGTCTGCATCTCACCGGGCTTGCCAAAACAATTGTATAAAAGTGCCAGAGCCGGTTGCATACCGCGATGCTGGGATAGATTATACGCACAAATCGCCCTGGTTTTGGAGTCAATGACAAACCACGTATATGTCCATTGATTATCAACGATAATGTATGTTTCATCCGCAGCGGATGTTGTTAGTGGCTTAGGGCAGTTATTATCAATAAACGCGGATAAATAACTGGCTGATGAATTAATGTAGTTGATAACGGTCTGATGAGAAATAGAGATATCGAAAATACCTTTCAGGGCATCTCTGGTCGTTCTGGAGCTGAGTCCAAGGTTTATTGTAAAGGTCAGGACAAGTCCTAATGTATGGTAGCTATTGTGGATGTTTGCTAAATCGACTTTTGTCTTTGAGGCTGGCCTTGTTGATTTCAGGTCATCGGGAGAGAGGTGATATTCCCTGTACTGATAATGCAGTTTAAAATTTGGATTATATTTTTGCAGGCTTCGTATCGTTTTTTCTTCGTCTGTAAGAATCATTTTGTTTCGCAGATAGTGCCCACAAGAATAACTTGGGCACTTGAAAATTGTACTTTGCTGACTTTCTTTCCACTTGAAAAGAGCGCTTGAGCAGTAAGGGCACCGGTACTTTGCCTTTGGTTTTCGTTTATTACCGTGGGTAGGACTTGTTTTGCCACAAATTTTACATTTTACCTGGGATTGTATTTTGCCATTATTCACATACAAATATTGTCTGGGTGCATTACAATGGCTGCACTTACAACCAATTGGCGGCTTATTGCCATTTCGAAACTGAACCGGCGTAATGATTTTTCCGGTTTTAAGTTCTATCTCTTTTTTAAGTTTTTCCCAGCCATGGCCCGTGTCAGCGGTATCTTTTTCTGAGGCGGGTAAAGGCGGAAGGGTATCAATACGAAACTCTCGATAGTGAGGCGGTTTTTCATTGGGTTTGAGAGGGATGTCATTTCTTGAGTAGTTGAGTACCTCAAGAAAGATGACAACGGCTGAAGCAAGTTCGTTAAACGATAACTGCCGGCAAAACCATTTAACAATTCTTATCAAGGAATGATTCATTGTATGCGAGCCTTTTTTTGTTGTCTGTTTTTTAGCGATTACACGCACAATTACAGGTTCGCATACATTTTAAACTTTCAAATCAGAAAAGCATAGGGAGAAGACAAATTTTTGGACAACCTATTGTAAATAAAGCAATTAAAAGAAAAAATACAAAATAAATTTGACAAAAGTCAATATTTAAAAAGGGGGAAGTAATGAAAAAGTATTTAAGTTTGCTGGCTGTTTTTATTTTTATTTTTCCAGGATACAGTCTGGGGGAAGATACGGGTAATGATAAAAAATCATTAGTAACATTGGACGAAGTAGTGGTCACTGCCACAAGGAATGCGAAATCAGCAGATGAAGTATTTGCAGATGTAGACATCATCACGCGGGAAGATATTAAAAATTCTTCTGCAAACAACATAGACGACATCTTAAGACGACTGGGAGGGGTTGATATAAGGAGGCCTTCGTCCATGGGAATTACTTCTCCTTTAAATATAAATATTCGCGGAGTTGGCGGATCAAAAAGGGTTATGCTTATGATGGACGGAGTTCCTCTTAATTCTGCGCTTACAGGAATGGTTCAGCCAAACCAGATTCAGCTTTCTTCAATAGATAAAGTTGAAGTAGTCAAAGGGGCTTTTTCCTCCCTTTATGGTAGTAATGCAATGGGAGGTGTTATCAATATTATTTCAAAAAAACGAAAAACAGACGGCATCGAAATTGTTCCCACTTTTAAATCGGGAAATTACGATTTTTTGGAAACAGGTATCGGTGTTTTGGGACGTGAGGGAGA
>JAGGWL010000290.1 GCA_021157555.1 Deltaproteobacteria bacterium
GGTGGTCCCGGTTATCAAGGTTAAAGAAATGAAAGGGAAACATCTTGAAAAATCCGAAGTGCGCAAGGTAGGAGTTTCCCTGCTTGGTTCTTATAAAAAACTGGTGACAAACCAGCCTGTTTTTAAATTGATCCAGACTGATCCTGTATCGGAACGTATGAAGCCGAGAACCTTAAAGGTTTCCCTGCGTGATGGCAGTGACCTGATCAGCAATGAAGAAACGGTTACATTTGATAACAGTTCATCATCAATGAATGAACGTCAAAAGTCTGTTAAATTAATATTAAAGACCGGATCCTATGACAACAAAAAGGAGTATTACCTGGTGATGCGCAATATGGATGATACTGAATATAACAGCCTTTCAATGATTATCGATATCGCTTTTGCCAATGATTTTTAGGAACGGGGATGAATTAACTTCTACAACAAGTAGGCGCACAGATTTACGGTTCGCTCAACAATAAGTTGGCAATTTCAAGTGTTGAGGCACCCGTCTGGCAAGGCGCGAAAACGCAAGAATACAGGATATTCTGAGCTTTCGCAACGCAATAAGGCGGGATGCCTCGGCGCTTAAAATGTCAAGTTATTTTTGTACGAGCCCTTAGGTCAGGTTTGTTCGATACCCGATCTATAATTAAGTACAAAAGTTGCAGGAATAGCGAGCTATTTCAAGATTTTTGTACCTAATGCTATATCGGGTAGATCGGGCAAAGATGGCCTGAAGCTGTGATGCATAGTTGTGGAAGTTATTTCGTCCTCGTTCCTAAACTACTCAATCGCTTCCCAGCGGAGATACGAGGTTTTAATTTCATGCTCAATTTTTTCAAGGCGCTTTTTAACAGCAGAGATTTCTTTTTTCTCTTTTTTATAGAATAATGGATCAGACATAAGCTCATACAAATTTTTTTGTTCTGTTTCAAGAGTATCTATCATTTGAGGCAACTGATCAAGTTCCCGCTTTTGCATGTAGCTCATTTTTTGAAGCTTGACTGCTTTAGGCTTTTTATTGATTTGTGGAGGATTTATTTTTACTGTTATAGATTTTTTTACAGGTTTTTGCCTTTGTATCAACCAGTCATCGTAACCGCCTGCGTATTCAATAACCCTCCCACGGCCTTCAAAGACTATGGTGCTGGTGACTACATTATTTAAAAAAGCCCGGTCATGGCTGACAAGTAAAATAGTCCCCTGGTAGTTAAAAAGAAGTTCCTCTAAAAGTTCCAGTGTTTCCGCATCCAGATCATTTGTCGGTTCATCCAGCACAAGCAGATTTGCCGGTTTTGTAAACAGTTTGGCCAGCATCAGCCTGTTTTTTTCTCCGCCGGAAAGGATATGAACCGGAGTGCGGCATCTTTCAGGTGAAAAAAGAAAATCCTTAAGATACCCTATGATATGACGTTTTTGATCATTAAACATAATAAAATCATTGCCATCTGCGATATTTTCCTGGACTGTTTTTCGCTCTTCAAGCTGGGTTCTCATCTGGTCAAAATATGCCACCTGAAGATGTGTGCCGTGACGAATGCTACCTTTTTTCGGAGGCATTTTATTTAAAAGAATTTTCAGTAAAGTTGTTTTGCCGATTCCGTTTGACCCGATAATGCCAACTTTATCACCACGCATGATGGTTGTGGAAAAGTCAGTGATTAAGGGAGTCCGGTCATGCGAAAAACTGATATTTTTAGCTTCAATAACAAGTTTGCCGGTTTTTTCAGCTTCCTGAGTCTGTAATTTAACATTACCTGTTTTTTTGCGGCGATTCCTGTAACTGGCGCGCATTTTCTCTAAAGCCCGCACCCTGCCTTCGTTTCTGGTTCTGCGAGCTTTAACACCCTGTCTAATCCAGATTTCTTCTTTAGAAAGCTTTTTGTCAAACAACTTTGATTGCTGTTCTTCAACTTCCAAAGCGGCTGTCTTTCTTGCCAAATAAGATTTATAATCGCAATTATAAGAAACCAGGCGGCCGCGATCCAGTTCAATAATCCGGGTGGCTATTTTTTTCAGAAAAGCACGATCATGAGTAATAAAAAGTAAGGTTTTGACTTGCCGTAAAATAAAATCTTCCATCCAGATAATGGAATCAATATCAAAATGATTGGTCGGTTCATCCAGCAAAAGAATATCCGGTGATAGCACAAGAGCTCTGGCAAAAAGTGTACGCCTTTTTAAACCAGCCGATAGGTCGGCAAACTTTTTTTCGGGATCCAGATTTGTTCGGGAAAGAATATTTTCAATCTGTTGTAAAAGCCCCCATCCCTCATTTACGTTTAAAATATGCTCTAATTCATCCTGTTTTTTTGAAAGTTCGGGAGTTATGGCGGAGCCGGATATTTTACAGATTCGATTATATTCTGCCAGCGCCCGGCCTTTTTCACCCAGCCCGTCTGCAATTACATCAAAAATAGTTCCAACAAATTGTGAAGAAACATCCTGCTCCAGTGAAGCAATTGTCATTCCCTGCTGTCGCCAGATACTACCACTATCCGGGCATAATTTATCCTCCAGAAGTTTCATGATGCTTGATTTACCGACTCCATTGCGGCCAAGCAGGCCTACACGTTCTCCTTTTTCGATCTGAAAATTTATATTTTCAAGCAAAGGCGGATCGCCAAATCCCCAGCAAGTATCCCGCATACCAATTAACGACATTTATTAAATTTCCTTATATTTTTACGAATTCAGGGATGGTTTCCTATTTTGTGGGAGTTATTTTGTCCTCGTTCCTTATTAGGACGACCACAAGAGTCGCCCCTACACTGGATATAAGACATCGGTTTTTTTTGCAAGATATGAAATCTTTTCTTCTTGAAACCGTTTGGAAAGGAGGGTATAATTATTGTTTTTTTATTGCAGATAGATCGAACAAACCTGACCTGAATCTGTGAGACTCCCTGGGGAAGTTATTTCGTCCCCGTTCCATAAGATGTGAAAACAAACAATTGGACACGATACAGAACTGAAGATTTTCCGGGCTGCTGAAATGGTAGCGAGGGCTGTGTTCTTTAAGCATTTCGCCTGGAGCACAACAAGCCTGAATCCTGATGGGTGACTGGTGCGCATAATCATACCGTGAACTAGCGAGAAGATGTTACGCGTGCGATCTTGTATTTTCTATTGGATTTATA
>JAGGWL010000366.1 GCA_021157555.1 Deltaproteobacteria bacterium
ACATATAGCAAAAATTAAATTTATATTGATCATTTCAAAACAGAATTCAATTTAGCTATTAGTGTCTCATATCCTTTTGAAATATTACTTAACAAACCCGAATTTTTTTTTTGAAGCTCAATATTTTTATTTGCCATATTCAAGGCTACAATAATAATAATCGAAAGTTTGTTAATATGGTTTGTTTTAGCAGATTGCTGTTTCTCGGTTTTGTTAACTTGTTCCAAAAGGAGGTCAATTGCTTTTTTTGCCTCTATCTCATTTATTTCTGTTTTAAATTTATATTCCTGACCAAAAAGTTCTATTGATAGAATCCGTTCCAATTCTCCAACTACCCACCTTTCCTAAAAGTCTCACTTAATCTTGAGCATCTTCTTTTTGTTCAAGCCTGTTTAACAATCCATCTATTTTTGAGCTAACTAATTCCCTTTCCTTAACATATCTGTTTTCAATCTCTATTTTTTCTTGCAATTCTTTCTCCAGATATTCAACCCGATCACTTAACTCTGAATTGGTTATTTTAAGAGAATTACAATTTTCTATTAATTGGCCAACTTTCTGTTCAATCTCTTCAAATTGCATTAATACTAATTCAGTATCCAACTTATACTCCTTTTTTTTTATAATCTATCAAATCAAATAAAGTCAAGAAATATTACTATTGGGAACGAGAACAAGAGAACTTCCTTAAAAATTATTATTTACAGTATGTTGCATAAAGTTTTCAGCCATATTTAAATCCTGCAAACTATTTATACCTATAAGTTCCTTTTGATCCTGGCCTCTCAGTGCCCCAATACTCTTCTTTTTATTATAAGCAATCGAAATTATATCTGTTAGATAATATTCTTCTTGAGCATTATCTGCCTTAATTTCATTAATACTTTTGAGCAAACATTCCTTAGTTATGCAGTATATCCCCGAATTAACAGTTTTTATACTCTTTTCATCAGCAGTAGCATCAGCCTCTTCTTTTATTCCTGATACATTCCCTGAGTCATCCATTATGATACGCCCATAACCTTTGGGCTCATCAACGTCAACTACAAGAATTGATATATCACGTTTTGTTTCAAGATGATACTCAAACAGACTTTTTAAAGTATTACGCGAAATTAACGGAACATCACCACATAATATAATTATATTTTCCACATTCTCGGCAATATGCGGAATTGCACATTTTACTGCATGCCCTGTCCCAAGCTGTTCATCCTGATATGCAAACTCAACTTTAAAAGCCCCGGATACTTTTTTACGCACAATTTCAGCTTGATGTCCGATTACCGCAATTAAATTATTTCCAGCAATTGCCTGTGCGGTTTCCAAAACATACAAAATCATAGATTTTCCCAAAACTTCATGCAGGACTTTAGCCTTGCCGGATTTCATACGCTTACCCAACCCTGCAGCAAGTATAATAACTGCTACTTTATCATTCATAACATTCCTCCAATGAAAAAAAGGGTAGATCAAAGCATTATGATCTACCCTTTACAGTCAAGGAAATATGATTCACCAAGAAACAGGGATGAAACAACTTCCTCAACTATGCGCATAGTTGAGGAAGTTGTTTCATCCCTGTTTCTAAATACTATAACTTGGTTTCAGCCAATTTAATACGGTATAATGCTCGCGACAATGCTGCCTCTGCTCTTATTACATTAACATCTTTATGCTCAACAGCCAACCTCTCTTCAGCACGTTGCCTTGCCGCTTTGGCTCGACTCATATCAATATCCCGCCTTCTTTCAGCCGATTCCGCCAAAACCGTAACCTTGTCAGGAAGTGCTTCTGTAAAACCGCCACTGACAAAAACAAAAGCTTCCTTTCCTTCGGAATTTTTGTAATTAATTGTGCCTATTTTTAGACTTGTCAAAAAAGGAGTATGCCCTGCAAGAACACCAAATTCCCCTTCGGTGCCTGGTGACATAACAATCTGAACATCTTCACTGACAACGGCTTTTTCAGGAGTAACTATCTCCAGTTTAATATTCTCCGCCATTATGTTCCCCTATTTAGTGCCTATTCATAAATATACATTTAAAAAACAGGCACTATTTTATATTAAGCTATGCTCTCTCTTTCGCCGCCGCAACAACATCTTCAATCCCGCCAACCATATAGAAAGCCTGTTCAGGGAGGTCATCATGCTTGCCCTCGCAAATCTCTTTAAACCCTCTAACAGTATCCTCTATCTTTACATATTTGCCTGATTTTCCGGTAAAAACTTCAGCAACGTGGAATGGTTGTGAGAGAAAACGCTGAATTCTTCTTGCCCTGGCAACAGTAAGTCTATCTTCCTCCGAAAGTTCATCAACTCCCAGAATAGCAATAATATCCTGCAGTTCCTTATATTTCTGGAGAATATTCTGCACGCTGCGCGCAACCAGGTAATGCTCTTCACCAATAAAGGACGCATCAAGAATCCTTGATGTTGAATCTAATGGGTCAACAGAAGGATAGATACCTAATTCTGCTATTTGGCGTGATAAAACAACTGTTCCATCCAAATGAGCAAATGTCGTTGCCGGCGCAGGATCTGTTAAATCATCCGCCGGAACATAAACGCACTGAACTGCAGTGATCGAACCTTTTGTAGTCGATGTAATACGTTCCTGAAGCTCACCAAGATCGACTGCAAGAGTAGGCTGATACCCAACAGCGGAGGGCATGCGGCCTAACAATGCAGAAACTTCCGAACCAGCCTGGGTAAAGCGGAATATATTATCAATAAAAATTAAAACATCCTGACCTTCTTCGTCACGATAATACTCCGCCGCTGTAAGAGCTGCAAGTGCAACACGGGCTCTTGCGCCGGGTGGTTCTGTCATCTGACCATAAACCAGTGCGGCTTTTGGAAGAACGCCGGATTCTTTCATTTCATGATAAAGATCATTACCCTCACGGGTTCTTTCGCCAACACCGGCAAAAACAGAAATACCACCGTGCTGCATGGCTATATTATTTACCATCTCCATCATAATAACTGTTTTGCCAACACCAGCACCACCAAAAAGACCCATTTTACCGCCTCTTGGGAAGGGCACCAGCAAATCAATTACTTTAATTCCAGTTTCGAGTACGCGTACAGAAGTATCCTGCTCGGTAAATTTCGGAGCATCTCTGTGAATCGGAAGGAGCTTTTCCCTGCTGATTTCTCCAAGACCGTCAACGGGTTTACCAACAACATTTAAAATCCGTCCCAAGCCGGCTGCACCAACAGGCATCATAATTGGACTGCCGCTATCTTTTACAGGCATTCCCCTTGTCAGACCATCTGTAACATCCATGGCAATGGTGCGTACAACATTATCACCAAGATGCTGTGCTACTTCCACAATTAGATTATCAGGCTCATCACTGATAGTAGAATTGGAAATAAGAAGGGCCGTCAAAATTGTCGGCAATTTACCCTGCTCAAATTCCACATCAACG
>JAGGWL010000248.1 GCA_021157555.1 Deltaproteobacteria bacterium
ACCCTATGAGGCCATTGCCGGATTTAAAAAAACTGCCCCCCAAGGATTATGATATTTTCGATTTTCAGAAAATTATTGATGCCAAAAACGGGTGGGTGGGATTAATGGGATCGCGAGGGTGTCCGTTTTCATGCACCTATTGTTTTAATCATCAGGTGGTGAAGCAATATAGAAAAGACCTGAATTGCAGCTTTAAACAATTAAACTATATAAGACATTTTGATGTAAAAGAGGTAATCAATGAAATAAAATATATTATTAAAAACTATAAAAATATCAAAATGTTCATTTTTGACGACGACCTTTTCACCTTTTACAAAGATTATGTTAAAGATTTTTGCCGTGAATATAAAAAAATCAGCAATATCCCTTTTGTGGTGAATGCTCATGTGGGTTTTTTTGATGAAGAGCGGGCCCGTTTTTTATCAAAGGCGAATTGTAAAATAGTAAAATTCGGGGTAGAAAGCGGAAGCGAAAGGATCAGGGAAAAGGTACTGCATCGCCGAATGAAAAATACGAAGATTATAAATGCAATTGAAACCGCTCAAAGCTACGGATTGCATACTTCGATTTTTTTAATGATTGGCCTTCCCGATGAAACTTATGATGATCTTATGGCAACCATAACTCTCATGAGTAAAACTCTTCCGGGCCGTTACCGATGGTCTTTTTTTTATCCGTTTCCAGGAACCCAAGCCTATGATTTCAGCTTTAAATTAAAAAGCATAAATGCAGACAAGATGGCGAAAATGTCTAATTTTACACAAGGTTCCTGTCTTGATTTTGGTGATGCACAGAATCTTTTACTTAAAAAAATGGGAGTTTTAATGCCATGGTTTGTAAATGCATATTCCAGCCTTCCGGTCGCAGACTTTTACAGAAAAAAAATTGAAACAATTTTACAATACGATTCATCTGAGTGGGAAGCAGAATCTGAAAATTTATTTAATGAAGATAAAATATTATCGGATAATTTCGTAAAAAAAGGTTTGAGACACTATGCCATAAAATATAATCCGTTTATGGGCGTTATATCAGATTATTTTGTTTCAGAAGATTAGAAACGAGGACAAAATATTTCGACTATTTCGGTTCCCATGTCGGAATAGTCTTGACTTTTTCGGTTTCCATGCCAGAATAGTCGCCATGAAAAGATATCTGGAAAAATATATTCTTAAAGATCTGAAAAAAAAAATTGTTTTGCTAACCGGATCCCGGCAAACTGGAAAAACCACATTATCCAAAATGCTTATAAGCGATTATGATTATTTTAACTATGACAGTTCAGAAGATCGCCTGAGTTTACTCAAAAAATCATGGGATCGTTCAAAAAATCTTGTTATTTTTGACGAGCTTCACAAATTAAAAAACTGGAAATCATGGCTCAAAGGCATATACGATACAGAAGGAGTCCCACCAGCTATAATAGTTACCGGCAGTGCCAAACTTGATTCTTACAGAAAAGCAGGAGATTCTCTCGCCGGACGATTTTTCCAGTTCAGGCTGCATCCTCTGGACTTAAAAGAAATCAACAATAGTATCAAACCAAAAAATCTTGATGCAGAACTGAATAAACTGTTAAATATCGGTGGATTTCCGGAACCGTTTCTTGATGGGGATTTACTTTTTTATAATCGGTGGAAAAAATCCCATCTTGATATTATAATCAAACAGGATCTTATAGACCTTGAAAATGTTCAGCAAATAACATCAATTGAGATACTTATCCAATTATTGCGAAAACGGGTGGGAAGTCCTGTTTCATACAGCTCCCTTGCCGGAGACCTTCAATGCTCTGATAAAACGATAAAACGCTGGCTTACCATACTGGAAAATATGTATGTTATTTTTCGGGTTTCTCCTTTTCACAAAAACATCGCAAGATCTATTTTAAAAACGCCCAAATTTTATTTTTATGATACCGGACAGGTTGCAGGAGATTCCGGTGCCAAATTGGAAAATCTTGTTGCCTGCGCCTTGCTGAAAGAGATTCATTATCTTGCAGATTGTTATGGTAAAGAGAAGTCTCTTTATTATTTAAAAAATAAAGATGGTAAAGAAATTGATTTTTGCATTACAGACAATCAAAATCCGGGATTATTGATTGAAGTAAAATGGAGAGATGAAAAAATAAGCCCGAATTTTAATATTTTTCAAAAATTTTTTCCGAAAGTCGAGATGATTCAGATAGTTAAAAATTTAAAACGGGAAAAAACTTTTCCTAATGGCGTTGAAGTTAGAAGTGCTCACAGATGGTTATCCAGGTTGAGCCTTGAAAAAAAATAGCGCCCAATCGAGCCATTAGGGCCGAGGACGAAACAACTTCAAAAATACAACCTGAAACATATCCTGTAACTCAACTTTCGGAGTAGAGAATTCATATTGATATCCCCTCCAGTTGGGGCGTTTTGTTACTATTAAGACCAAAATATGTAAGAACTTCCCCCATTATCATGTCGAGCATGGAGTTTATGACCTTTTTAGATAAATTATAAGTCTTGGATAACCCCAAGATTTTTAGAGTTTATGGTTTGATTTTAAGATTCAATTTGGGTAAGATGCATTAGCAAAATAACTTCACCAATTAGGTGGCGCATGAAGAAAAGCAAAAGGCTAAAAGAGATTATTGAACAGGCAGGGGATTTTCTGCGAGTAGATCTTTGGAAAACAGATCTGATCGAATCTCGAACTATATTTGCGGTCCTGCTTAAACCTTTGCAAATTATTTTACTGACTATCAATGGATTTAATAAAGATAAATGCTATTTAATGGCATCGGCCTTAACATTCTGGTCGTTGCTGTCAATTGTGCCGGTTGCAGCTTTAGCCTTCGGAATTGCAAGCGGATTTGGCTTTCAAAAAATGCTGGAGCAGTTGCTGCTGGAAAAAATGCCTGGGCAACAAGAAATAATTTTACAAGTAGTCAATTTTTCACATTCATTGCTGGAGAAAACAAAAGGAGGCCTGATTGCAGGCGCGGGTGTATTATTTCTTTTCTGGTCGGTTATAAAAATATTGGGAAATATAGAGGACTCTTTTAACGATATATGGAAATTAAGCAAATCAAGGACATTAGCCCGAAAAATTGGTGATTATCTTGCATTGATGATTATCTGCCCATTTATTTTCATCGTCTCCAGTTCAGTAAATTTTTTTATTACAACCAGCATAAAACGGCTTACCGAACAAAATAATCTGCCCGATTTTTTTAGCCCCATTATATTTTTTAGTCTTAAGTCGATTCCCTATATTTTGATATGGACACTTTTCACTTTTATTTATATTATCATGCCGAATACAAAAGTTAAATTTACCTCCGGCCTGTTGGGCGGAATTGTTGCCGGCACTGCTTACCAGCTTATTCAATGGGGATATATATCTTTTCAAGTAGGCGTTTCAGGGTATAATACCATTTACGGAAGTTTTGCAGCTTTACCTATGTTTCTGCTGTGGCTTCAAATAAGCTGGCTGGTTGTTCTTGTGGGTACGGAATTATCATTCAGTTACCAGAATATTGAAAAATATGCTCTAAAACAGAATGTTGACAAAACCAGTTTAAAATTTAGGCGCTTGTTAACTCTTAAGATTATGCATCTTTTAATACATTTTTTTTATCAGGGCAAACAAGCTTTAACGGAAGCAGAAATTTCAAAAGCTCTTGAACTGCCGGAAAATTTTGTTGCAAGCATACTTGGTGAACTGGTTGACTGCCGCCTTGTTTCATGCGTCAGGAGAGATGATGATGAAAGTGCATCATTTCAGCCCGCTTTAGATATTAACAAATTATCAATTTATTATATTTTGAATGCGCTGGACAAACATGGGACGGATGTCATCCCGTTCAAAAAGGATCCATCTATGGAAGCATTATCCAAATCATTAAAAAACATGGAACTTGCTGTAAAAAAGTCTAACGCTAATATTTTACTGAAGGATCTTCAATATCATGGAAATCAAACTACTGCATAAAGATATGAACGAAAAAGAAATCATCGAACGGATTAAAAAAATCAAGGCCGAGCTTGGGAAAAAGCTTGTAATCCTGGCACATCATTATCAGCGTAAGGAAATAGTTTATTTAGGCGATTACGGGGGAGATTCTTTCGAGCTTTCCCGCAAGGCAACAGAAAATAATGATGCCCGCTTTATTGTTTTTTGTGGGGTCAATTTTATGGCTGAAAGTGCTGAAATCCTTTCGCAGCCTCATCAAACAGTCCAGTTGCCTGACCTTGATGCAGGCTGCTGGATGGCTAATATGGCAGATATTTCCATTATTGATGAGGCTTGGGAACAGGCAGTTTCGGTTATAGGAAAAGATCGGATAACACCTGTTGTTTACATGAATGCCGATGCAGTGATAAAAGATTTTTGTGGTAACAATGGCGGCATTGTATGTACATCTTCAAACACTCCGAATGCTTTTAAATGGAGTTTTAGCAGGCGTGAAAAAATATTCTTTTTTCCGGATAAACATCTTGGCCGTAACACAGCTAACAAAATGGGCATTCCACCGGAAGAGGTGATAATCTGGAATCCTGAAACACCTTTTGGCGGAAACACCAAAGAAGCTATTAAAAATGCCAAAATAATCTTATGGGAGGGTTATTGCCTGGTGCATACCCGTTTTCAGATTGAAGATATTTTAAAGATGAGAACTAAATTTCCGGATGCCAAGATTATTGTTCACCCTGAATGCCCGCAAGAAATAGTTGGACAAGCGGATGCCGCCGGTTCAACCAGTTTTATTGTAAATTATGTGGATCAGGCTCCTGCAGGTTCAACAATAATAATCGGCACTGAAATCAATCTGATAGAACGCCTTGCCCATGAATATCCTGACAAACAAATATTTCCGCTTAAACATTCTCTTTGCCCTAACATGTTTAAAATAAACCTTGCAAATCTTTTATGGACGCTGGAAAATGTAGGAAAGGTTAATATTATACAAATTCCTGATCAAATAAAAAAGGGTGCTAAAAAAGCGCTGGATAGAATGCTGACACTATAATATAAGGAAAAAAATTGTCTAATTTACGAAGTTTAAAAATAGCGGGCCGAACTTTTGAATCACGCCTTCTCATGGGAACCGGGAAATTCCCTTCCAATGATATAATGAAAGATGCTCTGGCTGCTTCAGGAACTGAAATAGTTACTGTTGCGCTTCGCAGAGCGGATTTGTCAAATCCAAATGATAATATTATTGGGGCAATAGATACAAATCGCTATCTCCTTCTGCCTAATACCAGCGGAGCGCGCGACGCAGATGAAGCTGTACGCTTAGCCCGCATTGCCCGTGC
>JAGGWL010000292.1 GCA_021157555.1 Deltaproteobacteria bacterium
ACTGTCAGGGCAGCATTGTTACCAAAAAAACCAGGCGCGGTAAAATATTTTACGGCTGCAATCAGTATCCTGAGTGCAAGTTCGCGCTTTGGGATAAACCTGTGCCAGTAAAATGTCCTAAATGCGGGGCTAAATTTGTAGTTGAAAAATCTACTAAAAAGGAAGGGAATTTTCTATTATGCATAAATCAGGAATGCCGGCACAAGATGATAAAAGAAAAGGAATGAAATTCGGTGAATATGAATGCATCTCCATAGATCTTGGTAATTTTTATACTGACGGCGGCGCAATGTTCGGAGTTGTTCCAAAAACATTGTGGAAAAAAAAAATACCTCCGGATAAAATGAACCGGATTCCGATGAGGGCAGTATCGCTTTTAATAAAGGGAAAAAGACGCAATATTCTGGTAGATACAGGATACGGAAGCAAACTTTCTGAAAAATTAAACAAAATCTACGGAATTACCAGTTGCCCTGATATTGATGTATCTTTATCAAGACATGGATTAACTATTAATGATGTCACAGATGTTTTCATAACACATCTTCACTTCGATCATATCGGAGGGGCAACCCATATCAAAAATAACCAGCCTGTTCCGTCTTTTCCAAATGCAGTATATTATATTCAAAAAAAACAGTGGGAAGCAGCTATTCATCCAAATATAAGAGACAAATCAAGCTATATAGACGATAATTATCTGCCCCTGAAAAAAAACGGTCTGTTAAAATTAACAGACGGCCCGGAAAAGCTGTTTCCTGGAATTGAAACAATAGTTACTCAGGGCCATACGCCCGGCCAGCAGCATATTTTAATTAAAGGAGATCCTATAAAAAATGAGGAGTCACTATTTTTCTGTGCGGATCTAATACCAACTTCGGCACATATTCCCATAGCCTGGAATATGGCCTACGACCTTGACCCTCTGACCATAATGGAGGAAAAAGCACACTTCCTGAAAAGAGCAATAAAAGAAAACTGGATACTCTTTTTTGAGCATGACACTTACATTACAGCAGCAAGAATTACAGAAAAAAATAAAAAAATCACCCTAAGCGAAAAAGTAACAATCTGACTCCTCTCTAAAACGGAATATCATCATCCTTTTGTTCCGCATTCTGAGTAGTGTCTTGTTCCATATTTGATCCCATATCTTGTTCGGGTCCATCATAAACAGGTCCATCAGAGCCAGATTGGTTCCGATTATAATCGGAACCCTTGGGACTAAGCATCTGCATGGTATTAGCGATAATATCCGTAGAGTATCTTGTTATACCGTCCTTTTCCCATGAACTTGTCTGAATCCGTCCTTCAATATATATCTGCTTGCCCTTGGAGAGATATTGCCCACATACTTCAGCAAGCCTCCCGAAAGCAACTATTCTATGCCATTCCGTTTTTACTTTCTTTTCTCCGGTAGCCTTGTCCTTCCATTCCTCGCTTGTCGCAATGCTGAATTTTGCAACTGCAAGACCTGTCGGAGTATAGCTCATTTCAGGATCCCGTCCCAGATTCCCAACCAGAATAGCCTTGTTTATGCCAGCCATATTTTTTACCTCCAATATAGGCTTTAAGATAAAGTTTTTGGGTGCGTTATCGGTCGTCGGAGTATTATAATACGCCTTCCTCCCTCTATCCTTCCCAAAATCATTATCTTAAAATCTAATAATTCACGATTAATGTTTATAAATTTTCAGGTAATTAATTTTACTATTTCAACAAACCCAGACCTGCCTGATTAACAGTCGGCGCAACCCAGACCTTAGCATGGGTGCTAAAACTATTCTCATGAATAGAAATAACGCACCGCCTGCTATCTTTTTGAAACAGCATTAATGTATGCGCTGATTTGAATGAACATATCTTTTTCCAGTTATCCTTAGCCATGTTGTTCTCAAAAAAATCAATCAGGGAATTAGCCTCAACCCGACCGCTTAATACAAGAACACCAGCCGAAAAACCATTGGAGTTATAAACAAAGGACTCTTCTTTGTTTACTTTAATTTCAGCCGGTAGCAGAACATCCCCAAAATTATAATATAAAGGAGACGGCCCCTTGCTAACAGTTCTGGCTGATTCGCTTGCAGAGCCCTGCTTGTTGCTTTTAAAAACGCCACATCCAGTACAAAACAATGTAAAAACAAAAAACAACATTATTGTCGTGATAAAACTTTTATGCTGTAATTTCATAACAGATATACCTCCTTAAGCAGGTTTATAATCCAAAACAATTTTTTTAAGTTTAGCCTTGATCCTGGCCGCATCATAGCTTCCGGCCAGCAAGATCAATTCGTTTATCTGGCTGTTTAATAAATTTTGATTTTCCTTAGTTCCTTTTAGCACTAAAATTTTCTCATGACAAGAGGGAACAATATTCTCTCCGTCTGTTATCAACTCTTCAAACATTTTTTCACCGGGTCTCAAACCTGTATATTCTATCTTTATATCCCGTCCAGGCTCAAATCCGGAAAGACGAATCAAATCCTTGGCCATATCGGCAATTTTAATCGGCTCCCCCATATCAAACAGATACATCTCCCCACCTTTGCCCATGGCACCGGCCTGAAGAATAAGCTGGCAAGCTTCAGGGATTGTCATAAAAAAACGGGTCACATTACGATCAGTAACAGTAACAGGTCCGCCTTCTTTAATCTGTTTTTTGAACAAAGGAACAACACTCCCTATGCTGCCTAGCACATTTCCGAAGCGTACACAAATAAATTTGGTCTTACAATTATCATTGTCATTTCGGCTTTGCAGAATCATCTCGGCAACACGTTTTGATGCCCCCATTACATTTGCAGGACGAACAGCCTTGTCAGTAGAAACAAAAACAAACTGATTGACCTTAAATTTTTTTGCAACCTCAACCAGATTCAAAGTGCCGGCAATGTTGTTTTCGACAGCTTTCCAGGGGTGCAGCTCCATCATGGTAACATGTTTGTAGGCAGCCGCGTGAAAAATCGTTTGGGGTTTATACTGTTTAAAAACATAATTGAGCTGTTTAGTGTCCCGGATATCACCCAATAATGCTGTTATCTCAATATGTTTAAAATCTTTTCTTAACTCCAGCTCAATTTCGTATAAAGGACTCTCGGCTCTTTCATAAAGGATTATAATTGAAGGATTAAACCTGCAAACCTGTCGGCAGAGTTCGGAACCGATTGAACCGCCCGCTCCTGTAACCAGGACACGCCCACCTGTCAGGTAAGATCCAATTTTATCCTTATCAAGTCTTATAAGTTCCCGGCTGAGAAGATCCCTATAAGCGACTTCCCGGATAGCGTTTATTGATATTGTACCATTAAAAAGTTCACTTATCCCTGGAACAGTTTTAAATCTAATCCCGCTTTCCTTGCAGATATTAACGATCCTGCGCATCTTCTCAGCACCGGCCGAAGGTATGGCAATCAGCGCCTCGTCCGCGCCGGATATTTTCATCACAGCGTTTATATCCTTGATACTGCCTAATACTGGTATGCCATGGATTTTTTTTCCCAGTTTGACAGAGTTATCATCAAGAAATCCTACCACATTATATGAAAGTTTAGAATTATCGCGTATTTCACGATAAATTTTTTCACCGCCGTCTCCAGCTCCGATAATAAGAAGGTTTTTAGTATTGGTTTTATCGGTTTTAAAAAAGCCTTTAGAAAAACGGGACAGAATTACCCTAAAATTATCTCCTGTAAAATGCTCAAAATAGAAGCGTACACTTAAGCGAAATCCTGAAATCAACAAAACCGTAAAGCCCCAGTCAATAATAAAAACAGAACGGGGAACCCCTATGAAACGATTGCTGTATAAAATATAAGTAATAATCAAAAGAGTGCTGACAGTGCATGCCTTGATGACGTTTAACAGGTCTTCAAAGCTTGTATAGCGCCACATACCTCGGTAGAGATCAAAAAAAAAAAAGAGATAATTTTGATTACAAGGAGAATAGGCAAAATTTTTAAAAACATATCCAACATAGAGTCAGGTATAATGAAATCAAAGCGTAACAAATAAGCTGCATAGATAGAGCAAGCCAGAATAAGGATGTCGAGGCAAAATACTATAACAAAATTTTTATATAAAATTCTTTGTTTCATAAAATTAAATTTACCGCTCTCCCTTAGGAACGAGGACAAAATAACTTACCCAACAAGATCCGAAGATACAAGCCCGTATCCTTGTTCGCCATGCAGTGATTTATCAAGCCCTTCCATCTCTTGCTGCTCATCTATTCTAAAACCGATACTTTTTTCGACAACAAAATAGATCACCAATGTGCCGACAGCAACAAAGGCGATGGTTACACCCATACCTTGAAGCTGTATGAGGAATTGATTCATAGCTGACCAATGACCTCCTGCTGCTTCAGCAGCGCTCTCCATCCAGCTGGAACGAATAAAAAAAGATAAAAGAAGAACTCCCAAGCCGCTGCCGACACCATGTATTCCAAAACAATCCAGGCTGTCATCATAGCCCAGTTTGATTTTTGCCCGAAGTGCATAAAAACAGGCAATAGATGATAAAGCTGTTCCTTTCTTCTTACTCATTCTTACCTATTTGGCATAAACGATGAGAAATTTCTGCTTCACGGACGCTGCCCGAACCGACTACTTAGTAT
>JAGGWL010000315.1 GCA_021157555.1 Deltaproteobacteria bacterium
AATTACCGGAAAGATGTTTTTAATGGCGATATCGGAATTGTTGATAATATCGACAAAGGACGGAAAAAAGTTTTTGTGAAGTATTACGATAAAATAGTAGAATACGATTTCACGGAACTTGATGAGCTTACTCTGGCATATGCTATTTCTGTTCACAAATCACAGGGATCGGAATATCCTGCCGTAATTATCCCCTTAATGACCAGCCATTATCCCATGCTGCAAAGAAACCTGATTTATACCGCCATAACCAGGGGAAAGATTCTGGTGATCATTGTAGGGATGAAAAAAGCATTGGAGATTGCGCTTAAAAACAACAGACCTACAGAACGGCTTTCATCACTATCTGAAAGATTAAGGAACGTGGACGAAATAACTTCCACAAGTAGGCGTAAAAAAAGCCAAAATAACTTCCCTTAGGAACGTTATTTTGTTCCCGCTCCTAATTCAATGCCCAGTTCAAGCGCTTTTCCGTTTATCTCCTGGAGCTCAGGTGAAAAACTTGTACCAAGTGTTTTCATAATTGATTCTGGTTTTACAATTTTCGTTAATCCTATTACAACACCCAGCATACATATATTAAAAACAACCGGTTTGCCGATTTTGTCCAGTACTGTTTCGTACATGGGAAGTTCTACCTGATTAGCAGATACTTTTCTTTCCGTTTTTACATATTTTGTATCTGTAAGAAGCAGCCCTCCCGGCCTGACTATGGAAGAATATTTAGTGTAGGCTTCCTGCGTCAAACAAACAAGCAGGTTTGGTTGCATAACTTTAGGATAATATATTTTTGTATCCGTAATTATTACATCGCTGCGAGCAGCCCCGCCCCTTGCAGCAGGGCCGTACACTTGAGATTGTACAGCATTAAGATTCTCATAAAGTACGGCAGCTTCAGCAATAAGAATAGAAGCGGTTATAACTCCCTGCCCTCCGGAACCTGTAAAAACTATTCTATTTAGTTTCATAATCAACTCCGGTCTTTTGCAATTTTAATAATTTTATCATATTCTTCGCAGTATTCTGGAAATTCTTTTTGAACAAAAATACCCCGTTCAATCAAATCCGGGTTTTCATCTTTAGCCTTTGACCCTTTAGGAGTGGTATTATTTTTATAGGACTCCATCATATCTACAGCACTGCCGGCATTATTTTTTCTCCCAAAGTAAGTTGGACATTGAGAAAGCACTTCAACTACCGAGAAGCCTTTGTGCCGGATAGCCTTGCATAATATATTTGCAAGCTGTTGAACATGATAGGTGGTGGAACGGGCCACAAATGTTGCCCCCGCAGCAACAGCCAGATTTACTATATCAAATTCATGATCAATATTATAATATGGTGCGGTGGTAGCCTTAATTCCATACCCCGACAATGGTGAAAACTGCCCCCCTGTCATTCCGTAGATACGGTTATTCATTACTATGGCAGTAATATCAATATTACGCCGGGCAGCATGTATAAAATGGTTTCCGCCTATAGCCAGAGCATCCCCATCACCCATCGGCACTATAATATTCAACCTTGGCCGGCTCATTTTAATGCCCGTGGCAAAGGCAAGAGCCCTGCCGTGAATAGTATGCAGAGTATGAAAATCGACATACCCTGAAATTCTGGAAGAGCAGCCTATTCCGGAAACAACCACAATATCATTTTTACTTAAATCAAGTTTTTCTATAGCGGTCAGCAGGCTGTTAAGTACTGTGCCGTGCCCGCAGCCAGGACACCACATATGCGGAAAAAAATTTGCCCTGATATAATCTTTAGCTCCCATAAATCATACTCCCCGACCTTGAATAAGGCGCATTATTCTGGTTATATCAACAGGTGTTATAAGCACTCCATCAATGCGATTTGCCAGAAATACGACTTCAGGATTATCCACCGCTTTTTTTACTTCTGAAAGAATCTGCCCCATATTCATCTCAACAACAATAATCGTCCTTGCTTTTGCACATTTTTCCTGAACAAGACCTGATGGAAAAGGCCATAAAGTTTTAAGTTCCAAAAGCCCCACACGTTCCCCGCTGCGCCTGTTTGTTTCCACCACATGCAGGGCAGATCTTGCTGCAGAACCATACGAGATCAAGATAGTCCTGGCATCTTCAAGATAATATTGACTGGATCTTGCTATAACATGCCTGTCATTCTGTATTTTATCAACAAGATGTCTGATGAGACCATGAACCAGCGTTGGGTTATCTGACGGGAATCCCCACATATCATGGTAAAGCCCTGTAACGTTATACCGGTGGACGCCTCCAAAGTCAGACATGGGAATCCGGCCGTCTTCTCTTGGGAAATAGGGATGATAGTCCACACCTTCTTTTACAGACGTTCTCAGCCTTTTAACAAGGGGGATTTCTCCATCTTCAGGTATTACAAGCTTTTCCCGCATATGACCGATAACCTCATCCAGCAGAAGTATAACAGGAGTTCTGTAGGTTTCTGCCAGATTAAAGGCATCAACAGTTATTCCAAACAGATCCTGATGGCTGGAAGCTGTGAGAGTGATTATGGCGTGATCGCCGTGAGTGCCCCATCTGGTCTGATTAACGTCTCCCTGACTGACATGAGTAGGATTGCCGGTGGAGGGGCCTCCCCGCTGAACATTTACTATTACAGCAGGAATTTCCGCCATTATAGCATAGCCCAGGGCCTCCTGCATCAGAGAAAAACCGGGTCCGCTGGTGGCAGTCATCACTTTATGGCCAGTCAGAGATGCGCCTATGATTGCGCACATGGAGGCAATTTCATCCTCCATCTGCAAAAATTTACCACCTTTTTGAGGCAGTCTGTAAGCAAGGTGCTCTGCGATTTCTGTGGAAGGCGTTATCGGGTAACCTGCAAAAAAATCAAGACCCGCATACATCGCTGCTTCCATACAGACCTCATTGCCCTGAACGAATTTTATTTTCCCTTTCATTACAATTAACCTTTTTCACTTCAATAGCAAGGTCGGGGCACCGTAATTCACAAAGTCTGCAACCAATACAATCGGCCGGTCTGGCTGCATAAACCTTTGCATCAGAATCTAGCTCCAAAACATTCTTTGGACAAAAATGCACACATATACCGCATCCTTTACACCAATCCCTGTTAATTATATGCTTGTTTAATTCAGGTCTCCCCGTATTGAAATTCCTAGTCTTCAGGGACTGGAGGAAATAACTTCCCTAAGATGCACTTACTTGTGGAAGTTATTTCCTCCAGTCCCTTATCTGAATCAGAGTTTTGTATATTTAGACGTATAATTATATTTTAACTATTAAGCTTTGTTGTGTCAAACCAAAAACAGTTAAAAGATGCCAAAATTGTATTGATTTTTTTTTAATTTTATTTCTATAAATAAATTTTTTTGGGATAATATTTTAAAAGCTATGAAAGGATATTATGTTTGATAAAATTGAACCTCTGGAAAATTGAAAACATCAGGAGCTTAGGC
>JAGGWL010000017.1 GCA_021157555.1 Deltaproteobacteria bacterium
CCTTCGCCAATTTGCATTTTGGTCTGTTTTTACAAAAAATTATTTTTTAAACATTAACAAAATCAACATGTTACAAAAATAGAAAAAGCTGATTTTCTCTGTTTTCTTAATTTGGCGAAGGTATTGAATATGCTTTATATTAAATGTACATCGCTCGTCCCATCCTTCAGGGGATTTGTAGAAATAGCCTATGAGTTCCCTTGATAAAGACAAACGAACATTCCTTGATTCATCTTCAATATGGGCAGCTTCGGCTTTGCGTAAAAAGGAAGCTATCACCTTTGCGTTATCTTCATTTTTGAAAAACACTCAGACTCCTTATATCTTCCTGGCTCATAACGTTAAAATCACCCGTCACAAAAAAGCCACTATAAATTTCGATCTTCCACAAAAGTCGCCGGCTTTTTTGTGTCGGGTGTATTTTTTTGTTATGCCTTTGACTGGCCGATTGAGAACATTATAACAGATACAATGGCCAAGGCAATTGCAATTTTTTGATAAATGTTAACTGGCTCTTTTAACCAAAAAATACCAACAATGATAGTCGTTGTTATGATTGATAGCACTGCATAAAGGATATAATAAGAGACACCATACCTTGAATACAAAAGATTAAAACCAATGTATGTAAGGAACAGTCCTACTCCACTCAAGAGAATAGATTTCCAGTTACCTTTAAGTGTATTTACAACATCAAATGTGTCAATCATCGGTGCAAAAAGAAATGCAAGAATGGCGGCAACTATTGCAGACATGCCAACAAATAAAATTCCGTTCTGCACATCAACAGAGTTCTTTTGTCCTAATGCAAACATAGCATTTCCACAGGCAGCGATTGCCGCAAATATAATTGCATGTATACTATTCATGTTTTCTCATGGGGTATAACGCGGCTGTTGAGCCGCGAGAATCGCAGGCACTGGCTGAAAAAGGCAGTTTTTTTCAGCCAGTGCTGAGAATCGCAGTCGGCTCCAACGCCCTTGATAGGCGGAGCGTGAGCGGAGCCTGTCAAGGGCGCTGGAGGAACTCAACAGCCGCGATAAGCGTGATCGTGTGCGGAGCGAAGCGGAGCTCACGGTCACGCTTATCAAGAGTAATAAATGTGGCGAAAAGAATGCCGAATCCAAGAGAGATTGCCATTGGAATCAGGAACCTGGCCTGACGGGAGGTTTCAAAAATCATGGGAGCGAGTCCGAAAAATGTACTCAGAGTGGTAAGTATGATTGGTCTGAATCTGTATATCCCGGCATAATGGATTGATGTATGCGGAGAGTTGCCCTGGTTTTGTCTTCGATTAGCCAAATCAATAAGAATCAGGGAGTCATTGATTACCACTCCGGAGAGTGCAACTATCCCGAACATACTCATCACGCTGAGGCTGTATCCCATTATTACAGCACCGACTATTCCCGAAGGGATGCTAATCATAATAATCGACGGTTGGATGTAACTATTAAAAAGAATGGCAAGCAAAGCATAGATAAGCATCATGGCTGCTCCCAGGCCCACCCATAGAGTTGCCATACTTTCTGCCATATCCGCCTGACGGCCTTCTAATCCATAGTTTAGTCCCTGATAACGATTTATCAGAGTAGGTAAAAAATCTTTTTTAAGAGATGTAACTATCCGTCCTGCCTGACTTTGGGGGGTTACATTACATGTTACGCTTACAATCCGGCGCCCGTTTCGGCGGTCGATAACTGTATAAGCTCTGCCTCTGGTAAGTGTAACCGCTGTTTTAAGAGGAACTTCAACGCCTCCGGGAGACCTGAGCATCAGTTCTTCAAGATTATAATGATAGCTTCGTTCATTTTTAGGGAGTCGTACCATAACTTTTATTTCATTTCGGCCACGCTGCTGCCTTAAAACTTCCGCTCCGTAAAAAGAATTTCGTACCTGATTGGCGACTTCACGCGCTGTAAGCCCCAGACTGCGGCCTTCCGGTTTGATTTTAAAATCGAATTGTTCCTTGCCCGGCTCGAATCCGTCGTCAATATCATGAACATCAGGAAAATACCTTAAAGCCTCGGCCAGGTCAGCGCTGGCAGCCTCCAAAATTTTAAGATTCATGTGGCTCAATTCAATTGTTATTGATGATCCTGCTCCAGGACCTCCTGCATCAGATTGAAAAACAAGAGATTCCAGTCCAAGAATCGTGCCGGTCTCTTTTCTCCAGAGTTTAGTCACCTCATTTGTGCTGATTCTCCTTTGTCCGGGAGGTTTCAAAAACATTTTGACAACGGCAAGATGGCCTCCGGAAACTTTTCCAGGTGCATATCCAATCTCGGCATAGATTCCATCGGCTAATCGGCCGTTGCCGTTTGCTTCAATCACTCTTTTCGCTGCATCAATTACTTTCTGCTGCACTGCTTCTGTTTTTTTTACTGAGCTGCCATATGGTAAAACTGCTGTTGCAACTGCATATTCGGCCTCAGTTTTAGGAAACATGCTCATTCCCATCCGCCCGCTCAAGACATATCCTAAAGTAATTAGAAGTATAATTATTCCAATAGCAATAGTTATATATCTATATTTAAGTGTATCTTCCAGAAAAGGGCCATACCTGTTTTCTATTAACCTTGTGAGCCTATTGCTGAAACGCTGCTGCTGTTTCAGGATAAAGGTGGAAATTTTGCCATGTTTCTTTTTTCTCTGGTGCCCTATATGGGCAGGCAGGATAAAGAGACTTTCAATTAAAGATACTATAAATATTGTAATTACAACTATCGGGATCACTTTGAAAAATTTTCCGATAATACCCGGTACAAAACAAATGGGTAAAAATGCGATAATGTTAGTCAGGATACTGAAGATTATCGGCATGGCTACTTCCTGGGTGCCTTGAACAGCGGCCTTAATAAATGGCAAACCTTTTTCGTGAAATTTATATATGTTTTCGCCGACAACAATAGCATCATCAACCACAATCCCAAGAGCAATTATAAATGCAAACAGCGATACCATGTTGATACTCATGCCAAGACCAGGAAGGAATACAAGTGAACCTAAAAAAGATATCGGGATTCCCATTGTAACCCAGAATGCAAGACGCGGGTCAAGAAAGATTCCAAGCAGGATCAACACCAGAACTAACCCCATACACCCGTTATTGCGTAAAAGTTCTACCCTTTGACGGTATATTCTGGAAAAATCATTTAATGTAGCAACCTCCAGACCTGGCGGGAGAGTCGCTTGTAATTCTGCCGCAAGCTTGTGCACAACTTCAGCCACTTCTAACGGGGTTTGATCACCCACCCTAAACACATCAATCATGGCAGCAGGTTTTCCATTATAAGTTGCATGTTTATCAATATCCATGAACCCGTCTGTTATGTCAGCGATATCTTCAAGAAGGATTTCTGTGCCGTTGTTGGTGGTGATAACAGGAAGAGTGGCAAACTCCCTGCCGTAATCTCTACGCTCCATCATGCGAACCAGTAGTTCTCCTGAATCCGTTTTAATAGTTCCTCCTGGAAGCTCAACAGATGCTTTTCTCAGCCTTCCGGCAATCTCTCCCAGTGTTAATTTATAGGTTCGAAGGATATTCTGGGGAACCTCAACACTTATTTCAAGCGGCCGCACTCCAGATAGTTCAACCTGTGTAATCAGCGGGTCCTGAAGCAGACGATCACGAATTTTTTCTATCATTTCACGTAATACTCGTTCATCCTGATCACCATAAAGCACAAGCGAAATTACCCTGCGGTGATGACTAACCGTAGATACTCTGGGTTCTTCAGCTTCAATAGGGAATGAAAGAATACGATCAACAGCGCTTTTAATATCCTGAGCCAGTTTTTGTAAATCTTCCCCGGCAAGCATATCAATGTTTACCAACCCCACTCCTTCCCGGGCGCTTGATGTTATTTCATCAATACCATCCAGGCCCTGTATAGCCTCCTCCACAGCCAGAAGAATACCCTGTTCAACCTCGGCAGGGCTGGCTCCAGGATATGGAACTGTCACAACCACACGATCCATATCAAAAGAAGGGAATAATTCCTGCTTTATATTCATTCCAAAAAAAAGACCGCCCACAAGAAACAGAACCATCAAAAGATTGGCAGGTACAGTATGCTCGACCATCCTGGCTTTGCTGAGGTTTCCACGCTGGAGCATGGGGACCAGGCAAGAACTAATGATTAGGAACGGGGACGAAATAACTTCCCCAACTATGCATCACAGCTTCAGCCCATCTTTGCCCGATATGAAAGTACAAAAATCTTGAAATAGCTCGCTATTCCTGCAACTTTTGTACTTTCAGATCGAACAAACCTGACCTAAATCTGTTCGCCTGTTTGTGGAAGTTATTTCGTCCCCGTTCCTTACACCTTGTTTATCAGATCAATTAAAACCTGGCATTGTTTTTTTAATTGATTCAGCACTTTTTTTTTGTCAGCGCTTCCATTTTTCATAATTTGTTCTATCTGCTGTTTTTCTGCGATTCCGTTTTTTGCTTTTTCGGATGCAAGATAACCTTTTTCAAGAAGATTGATAATATGATCAGCTATCTGATCAGGAGTGTAGGGAGCCTGGTCGACCTTATACCATTTATATATCCAGTTACACATTCCCAGGATACCATATGCTTGCAGTTTAGGGTCAGCATTCCTGAATAAACCCTGCTCAATCCCTTCTTCGATAATATTTTCTATCATCTGATTATATTTTTTTTTTTCATTTTGAATTCCTTTTAAATCATTGATTGAGAGCTGATTCTCTTCTGCAAAAAAAACAGAAAGGATAGGGCGTGATTTGATACTGATATTTTTAACGTGGTTACTTATAATAAGTCGTAATTTTTTATCCGGGGGAAGATTCATTACCGCTATTTTATTGGTATTTCTAAAAATACTTTCCAACGCCTGCATATAAATGATTGAAAGAAGATTCTCTTTGCTTGAAACGTAGTGATATAAAGCAGCTTTGGTTACTCCGATTTTTTTGGCTACATCATCAAGAGTAGTGGCTCTATATCCTTTTTTGTAAAAAAGTTCAGTTGCTGTATCAATAATTCGTTGCATGCGTAAACTCTTATCCAATTCACGGAAATTGTTGTTTTCCTTTTTTTTCAAATTGTTCCTCCCGTGTAGGCATAGATTTTATTTTGTGTAAGCGTGAAAAAAATCAATTATTTTCAAAAGTAATTCAGATAAGACATCTTTTGGCTAAAATTATTAAATTGGATTTTGAGGAACAAGGAAGCTTTTGCAGAAATTAAATTTAATATAAAATATAGTCATATGTTATCCGCTTAGTCAATGAAAAAATATATTCATCTATTTTTATTATTCTTTTACTTAATTTAAAAAAAAACTTGACTTAACTGAACGGATAGTTAATTGTGCTAAACAAACAGTAACTTATTGCTAAAAAAACGTGCTCTAATATTAACGCTTCCATCAAGAAGGAGAAACTGAGATGAGCCAGATTGAAGAAATAAAAGCAGATGATGCAAGAACAGAAGAAGAGGACTGGGAGGAATATCTCAAGGGATATTATGAAAAACCGAATAGCTTCAAGACCTGGTCGGGTCTTGACACCAATGAAATATATACTCCTGGAGATTTGGACCGGGAAAAACATTATAAGGAAAAAGTAAACGATGCCGGCCAGTACCCTTATACAAGAGGTATTCATGCCAATATGTTTCGGGGTCGTTTATGGACAAAAAGAGAGGTTGTAGGAATCGGTTCGCCAGCTGATACACATGCCAGGTTGAAATATCTTGCGGAACAGGGCGGCACAGGACTGAACACAATTGCAGATGTTACCTATGAAATGGGACTGGATGCAGATCATCCCTGGGCGCTTAATGAAGTTGGATTAACAGGCGTTAACATAACTAATATTAAAGATATGGAAACTCTGACCAAAGACATACCGTTGGATAAGGTAAGCTGGTCTCTTATTACGGCAGCTCCGTCTGCCACAGCAACCATGGCTCAGTATATTGCCGTTGCCCAGGGCGCCGGATATGATATAGCCAAACTTCGCGGCTCTGTGCAAAATGATCCGATTCACTTTGGATACTGCGGCTTTAAACCTGCATCTCCACTTGATCTGGCTCTTAAGCTTGGCTGTGATGTTATGGAATACTGTACCCTTAATATGCCTAAATGGTATTATACTACTGTTAATATGTACGATTTAAGAGAACAGGGTATTACTGCGATTCAGGAAGTAGCTTATGGTTTTGGCATAGCCATGTGCTATGTTGATGAGCTGGTCAGGCGCGGTCTTCATGTTGATCAGTTCGGTCCCAGGTTCTCTTTCTATGTGGCATGCCATATTGATATTTTTGAAGAAATTGCCAAAATTCGTGCCGCTCGCAGAATGTGGGCCAAATTTATGAAAGAAAAATACGGAGCAACAAAAGCGAACGCCATGCATTTCCGTTTTGCAGTGCATACTTCAGGCTGTTCACTGGTTCCGCAGCAGCCTCTGAATAATTTGATCCGGGTCGGTTATCAGGCTCTTTCCGCAGTTTTGGGCGGAGTACAATCTTTGCACTGCTGCTCTTATGATGAACCTATTTGTTTGCCTACAGAAAGTTCACACTTGCAAGCTTTAAGAACACAGCAGATTTTGGCTTATGAAACCGGTGTAACCAATGTTGCGGATCCACTTGGAGGTTCATATTTTGTTGAGTCACTGACAGACAAGATTGAAGAGAAAATTGAGGAAGCCATGGCGGAAATTGATTCTGTAGGCGGAATGTATGAAGCAATAAGGACTGAATGGCTTGACCGCAAACTTGAAGATGAGGCTCTGTTAAGGCAAAAAGAGATTGAAAATGGCGAAAAGCTGATTGTGGGAGTAAATATATTCAAATCTCCAATGGAAGAAAAGACGCCTCTTGGTGTTCAAAGAGTCGCGGCAGAATCCGGGCAACAGCAAATCAATGATGTTAAAGAACAGAAGCGTCTAAGAAATTGGGATAAACTTATGGTCACTATGCGTAAGCTGAGAGATGATGCTGTGGCTGGTAAAAATACGCTGCCGGCTATGATTGAAGCCACCAAAGCAAATGCAACAACAGGCGAGATGATCGGTACTGTGCGTGAGGTTCATGGCTATCATTATGATCCCATGGAAGTTATAGATTCACCATTTGATTTTAGTTAAATAATTTAAAACAATCAAAATCTGTTGACTGGTGCGCATTGTTGAAAACTGTATTAAAAAGCCTCTGGCTCTTTTGTTTTCAGTAAATAAACATCCGTTGATCCTGTGGCATAATCGAATAAGGAGTTGATTTAACATGGAAAATGATAAAAAAATTAAAGTAGTCATAACCAAGGTTGGTCTTGACGGGCATGACAGAGGAGCCAAAATTGTAGTATCGCTTTTAAAAGAAGCAGGCATGGAGGTTGTGTACCTTGGCATGTTTAACCAGGTTGAAGATATAGTCCAGGCTGTTGTTGATGAGGATGCCGATGTTTTGGGGCTGAGTTATCTTTCTGGTGAACAGCTTATCTTTACACCTAAAATAGTTGAAGAAATGAAAAAAAATGAGTTGGATGATGTTCTTTTGATAGTGGGTGGAACCATTCCTGTTGAAGACATTCCTTTACTGGAAGAAATGGGTGTTGAGCGGGTTTTTAGGGCTGGTTCTCTTTCCAGTGAATTCGTTGAATATATAGAAAAGAATATAAAAAAATGATGGAAAATAATATTGATGAAATGGTCCGAAAACTTTTGGACGGAGACCGTCGTATGCTTGCGCGTACAATTACCTTGGTTGAGAATGGAAGAAAAGGCCATCGTAATGTGATGAGGCAGGTCTATCCACATACCGGGAAGGCAATGATTGTTGGCATTACCGGAGCCGGCGGCGCTGGCAAGAGTACATTAACAGATATTTTAATTGCAAAATTTCGTAAAATGGGAAAAACAGTTGGCGTTGTTCTGGTCGACCCAAGCAGCCCTTTTACCGGTGGTGCGATGCTTGGTGATCGTATCCGCATGAAAAAACATGCACAGGACAAGGGAGTTTATATCCGCAGCATAGCGTCACGAGGAACTATGGGCGGGCTTTCACGCGCAACGTATGATATTATACGGATAATCGAAGCTTTTGGAGTGGATATTATAATAGTGGAAACACTTGGTACTGGTCAGGATGAGATAGATATTGTACATTTTGCCCATACCTGCCTGGTGGTTTTCACACCAGGAATGGGAGATGATATTCAGGCCATGAAAGCCGGCATTTTAGAGATTGCTGATCTTATAATTATGAACAAAGCGGATCTTGAAGGCGCTGAAACATTTATAAGGCATTTAAAGGGTGCCGTTACTGCGGCTGATATTCCTGAGGGAGCCTGGGTTCCCAAGGTGCTGCCGAGTATATGCGTTTCTGATAAACCGGCTAATATTAAAGGTCAGGATGAAATCATAGAAGCTATTTACGAACATTTTGCTTTTTTACATAAATCCAAGTCCCTTGATGCAATCAAGTTTCAGAGGCTGGAGCTTGAACTCGGCTTAATCCTCAACTCTGAACTCCAAAATCTTATTTTTAAAGGTCTGAAAGGAACCGGCCTTAAGAAAAAGTATATTAACGCTATTTTGGGGGGAGAGAATGATCCTTATTCAGTGGTAAGGGAAATTTTAGATACTTATGTGCTGCATAGAAAAGATGCTTGACTATAACCAGCATGCCTTGTCTCTACAACTTTAGGCACTTTCATATAAAAATTGTGTATGGGCGAACCTTGTGTTCGCCCTTCTCATATAAATTCATCATTTTTATATAAAAGGGTGGAAATACTCTCCAAACTCGTTTTTCTTCCACCACCTTTTCTTCTAATCCTATCTTTTTCAATCCCGTTCCTAATATAAAAAAACTTGTTAAAAATATAGCGTAAAGATATTTTAAAGAAATTTATAATAAATTGATTAACCAGACTTGCGAGCACGAGCGTTTTCTTGAGGTATTTTAGCACCATACAACAGGGAGATAATTATGAACATTAAAAAAATTATTTATTTCATGCTGTTTCTTACAGGTATCCTTTTATGTTCGACTTTCTCTACCGCTTCTTCAGGAGATATCGCGATGCCGTCCGATCTGTCTAAATGGAAAGACTGGGTGTTGCACAATGAAGAAGAACAGCTTTGT
Source organism: Deltaproteobacteria bacterium (assembly GCA_021157555.1). GTDB lineage: Bacteria > Desulfobacterota > Desulfobacteria > Desulfobacterales > BuS5 > BuS5. The sequence goes on from JAGGWL010000017.1 coordinate 9,128, forward strand.
CCAACTCATTATAATAATGGTCAAATTCGTGTTTGTTGCTGGCCGTCTGATTTGGAATTATATATAAAACAGAATGGAGGCAGATTTAAACAGCACTGGCAAATTTTTGACGGTGACTGGATTCCTGTTCCGGGCGGCAACAAGCTGTGGCCAAAAGAGGTCAGATTAAACGGGAAAAAAATACCGGTTATCAGCCGCAATAAAATACCGTATATTCATTTAAAAAAAGGTAATCATGAGATAAGCGGAAAGTTCCAATGGCTCAATACCCCCGAAATGATAAGGATACCTCCTGCAGCAAGTATTTTAAAGCTCTTTATCCATGGTAAAAAAATTGATTTTCCCATTTTGGATAAAAATGGACGGTTATGGCTGCAAAAACAGGCCGCTTCCCAAAATCAGGTGGATAGACTGGATGTGAAAATCTACCGGTTAGTAGAAGATACCATTCCGATGAAGGTTAATAACCTTCTTAAAATTAATATATCAGGCAAAGCTCGTGAAATAAGACTGGATGGGATTCTTTTAAAGGACGCAGTGCCGATGAATCTTAAAAGTCCGATTCCGGCCAGAATCAGCGGCAATGGGGAACTGTTGATTCAGGCTCTGCCAGGCCAATGGAGAATTTTTATCACAACCTGTTTTAAGAAAAATATAACAACAATCGGACCGGTTCAAGGAAAATTTGGACAGGAGATCTGGTCATTTCAAGCAAAAAACAGCCTTCGGATGGTCAATATAGAATCCGTTCCTGGAGTGGAACCTGGCAGGACTGATATTCCTCAAACCTGGAAAAAATTTCCAGCTTATCTTGTGGAGCCGGGAGCAAACATTATTTTTAACACTCTCCGCCGTGGAGATCCGGAACCTGCTCCTGATCGACTGAATATTCATCGAACCTGGTGGCTCGATTTCGATGGCCAGGGCTTTACAATAAAAGACAATATAACGGGCACCATGAGCAATAACTGGTACATAGCCATGAATCCCCCATCCATTCCCGGCCGAATAACCATAGATGGCAAAGACCAATTGATTACGGCTTGCGGTCAAAACAACAACCCTGGCGTGGAGGTACGCCGCGGGCAGATTAACCTTACGGCTGTTTCAAGACTTGATGCGACCGGCGGCAGCATACCGGCAGTCGGATGGGACCATAATTTTAAAGCAGCAAAGGGAACTCTTAATCTTCCGCCAGGCTGGAAACTGCTCCATGCAACAGGCATGGATATTTTACCCGGAACATGGCTTCAAAAATGGACATTATTCGACCTTTTTTTGGTGCTGATTATCTCAATTGCCATTTATAAGATGAGAAATCCTCTATGGGGGGTGATTGCCCTGATTACAATGGCGCTGATATATCATGAAACAGGAGCTCCGCATATGGTCTGGCTCAGTTTGCTTGCTTCTTCGGCCATTGTTAACCTGCTGCCAAAAGGCTGGTTTAAAAAAATGGCCACATTATGGTATGTTTTCTCAATTATTTCTTTGCTGCTTATATCAATACCTTTTATGGTTCAACAGATCAGGTGCGGATTCTATCCCCAGCTTGAAAAAGTTCGTTTTGGCTATAGCAGGCAAGTTGATAGTCAGTTGGAAACCGCTTCAATAGCACCTGAAACAGACGGAAAATGGCTCCAAAAATCTAAAGTTCGATCCCAGAGGAAAGGATATTCATTATTATCATCGCGGGCTGAGACAGATGGAGTGCAGTCTGTTTTTAAAAAATCATTACTTACACATGATCCTGATGCGCTTATCCAGACAGGGCCAGGTTTGCCGGCCTGGAAATGGCGTTCAATCGGCATCAGATGGAACGGGCCTGTGGAAAAAAATCAGTCTATCAGGCTGTGGCTTCTTTCTCCAGCAATAAATCTGGTACTGGCAATCTTGAGGGTTCTCCTTCTTGCATTATTAATGCTGGGCGTGATCAATATTCGTTTCTTGCGTAAATCATTGAAAAATAAATATTTTAACAGCACCATCATAGCTGCCGGCTTTATATTATTTTCAGTCATCGCCCATGCAGGAACCAGTAATACCTCTTACCCCTCTCCTGAACTTCTGGAAGAATTAAAAATCAGGCTGCTTGAGCAGCCTGACTGCCTGCCGTATTGTGCTGATTGCACGCTAATGGAACTGAAAATTACACCTGAAAAGCTTGATCTTGTTTTAAATATTCAGGCCGCATGTAAAACAGCAATACCTCTTCCTGTAACCCTGCAATCATGGCACCCTGAAAAGATTCTTATTGATCAAAAACCGGCTCCTGCACTTGCTAGGGACAAAGACGGACTTTTATGGATACTGGTTCCACAAGGGGTTCATAAAATAACATTAAATGGCAAGCCTGGCCCAGGGAACAGAATCCGGCTCCCCTTGCCATTGCCTCCCCATCAGGTTACAGTAAAAAATCAAGGATGGGATATCCAGGGAATCGACAAAAATGGAAAGGTTGAATCAGGCATTCAGTTAACCAGGTTAAAAAAGAACGGTCATACAATATCCGCCACCGGCGAAAGCATTATTCAGCCCTTTCTCCATCTAAAAAGGGTTTTACGTCTTGGGCTTACATGGCAGGTTAACACAACCATACAACGTCTGACTCCGGTCGGTGTCCCGATAATCGTTGCAGTACCATTAATAGATGGCGAATCAGTCACCACAAATGGAATATCGGTTAAAAATAAAACCGCCCTGATAAACATGGGATCAAATACTAAAACTGTTCAATGGAGTTCTACCCTGGCCATAGCGCCTGAAATAACTTTAACAGCACCGGAATCTGTTTCCTGGACAGAGTCATGGATTTTAGATGCAAGTCCAATCTGGCACTGTGAGCTTTCAGGAATTCCTGTTATTCATCACCAGAATGTATCAGGAACATGGGGACCGGAGTGGCAGCCATGGCCTGGAGAAGAAATAACGATTAAAATATCACGCCCGGAGGCCATACCAGGAAGGATGGTTACCATTGATAAGGCAGTTCTTGATCTAACCCCGGGACGCCGGTTTGAGAAGGCCGAGCTTCTCCTTCAAATAAGAACAAGCAAAGGCGGCCAGCACAAAATAACCCTTCCTGAAGAAGCATCCTTGCAGCTCGTAAAGATCAATAATAAAAGTCAGCCGGCAAGACAGGTTGGGCAGCAAGTTACCGTTCCTCTGAAACCTGGTCTCCAAAAAATTTATTATGAATGGCATCAGTCTGCCAAATCATTAATATTGCTTAAAAGTCCTATTGTAAAAACAGGTGACCAGGCGGTCAATGCCGAAATAAGGTTCAAAATGCCGCACAACCGATGGATATTATGGACTCATGGGCCAATGC
>JAGGWL010000058.1 GCA_021157555.1 Deltaproteobacteria bacterium
CGTCCGTTTTTCAATCTTGACAAAACAAGTTATAGAAGCTGCAATTAAAACAATAAGCATAGCCGTTCCAAGATCAGGCTGCTTCACTATTAAAATAAAAGGAATAGCAACCAGCACACAAGGTATGAAAAGCTCTTTCAGCCTCAAACCGGTTGTTTTTGCCAAATTAGAATAATATTTGGCAAGGACAATGATTACTGCAATTTTAACAAGCTCGGACGGCTGTATGGAAATTGATAATATTGTAAGCCAGCGTCTTGAGCCTCCAATATACCTGCCAAAAAGTAGGACTGCAATCAAAAGAAGTATACAAAACACATAAAAGAATCCAGCCCAACGTTCCAGCACCTTATAATGAAACAAAAAAGAGATAATCATGGCTGTCAAGCCTAAACCATACCATATCAACTGCCTGACATACAAAACCTTTTGCGGAGTAGAAATTCCTGCCGAAACCGCACTGTAAAGCGTCATCAGCCCAATAAAACTGACAATCAAAGTCAAACAAAGAAGACTCCAGTCAAAATATTGTACAAGCCGTCTATCAAACATTGTTGTTAATCCCCTGAAAGATTATATAATAATCAAAGTTCAGATTTTTTATTATTATTCTGCTCGGCAGCATCTGTAATCTCGCAATTTCCACTATCACAATAAGTTCTAATAATCTCTCTGGCTATTGGAGCAGCAACGCTTGAGCCATGCTCTCCATGTTCAATAATTACGGAAACAGCTATTTTTGGATCAACAGAAGGGGCATACGCCACAAACCAGGCGTGAGGCTTCAAAAACAGAGTTTTTTCCTCTTCACTTAAGGAATCAACTTTTTCCCTACCTACTACCTGCGCTGTTCCTGTTTTTCCACAAAATTCGATACCATCCAAACGGGATTTCCAGGCAGTTCCTTTTCTATCATTAACAACTTCCCACAATCCCTTTTTTACCAGCTCCATTGTTTTGGAGGAAACAGGCAGTCTCCCGACAATAACAGGCATACTCTTCATAACAATTTCATCATCGGCTTTTCTGATTGTTTTCACTATCAATGGTTTGTATCTTGTTCCACCGTTAGCTATAGCCGAAATTAAAACAAGCATTTGCAAAGGTGTAGCAAGATTGTATCCCTGTCCTATTGCCACTGAAAGTGTTTCGCCACCCTGCCACGTAACACCCGTACGCAGTTTTTTCCAGTTTGCAGTCGGAACAAGCCCGACCGATTCATGGTCAAGATGAATAGACGTGGAAGATCCAAGCCCGCAGGCTTTTGCATACCAGGCCAACCTGGCTATCCCTAACTTTTGGCCAACCTGATAAAAAAATACATCACAAGACTCTGCAAGAGCCTTTACAACATCCGCAGAGCCATGCCCCGCCTTTTTCCAGCAGCGATATGCACGCCCCCCGTACCGATAATAGCCAGGACAAAAAAAAGTTGTATTGTCATCTATTACACCTTCCTCAAGACCGGCTATAGCCGTGATTATTTTATAAGTCGAGGCCGGAGGATATTCGCCCTGGATGGCTTTATTCTCCATTGGTCTGAACGGATTTGTAATTAAAGAATCCCATTCTTTATGGGACATTCCGGTAACAAAAGAATTCTGATCAAATGACGGACTGCTGGCCATAGCCAGAATCTCTCCTGAGGAAGGAATCATGGCCACCACTGCGCCTGCTCTACCTGCCAAAAGTTTTTCAGCCTTTTCCTGAAGAAGATGATCAATAGTAAGATATATATTATGCCCGGGTATTGAATTGACAGTTTTTAAAATCCTCACAACCTGGCCTGTGGCGTTAACTTCCACCTGGCGCCCGCCTCGACTGCCCCTGAAAAAACTATCATACTCCTTTTCAACACCAAACCTGCCTATAAAATCACCACTTCTGCATTCGGTATATTTAGAGGACTTCAACTCATCAGCATTAATTTCACCCAAATATCCTGCCAGGTGTGCTCCGCTATGCGAATAAAGATAGTGACGCACAGGTTTTACGTTCACCACCACACCCGGGAGATCAAACTTATGCGCTTCTATAAGGGCAAGCAAATCACGGCCAATATCCTGTTTCAAGATAACCGGTTTATAATAAGCACCTTTTTTATCTGCGAGCTTGCGCTTAATCTCTTCCAAAGGAATAGATGTATAATGTGAAAGGTTCTTGATCGTATTTTCAACTGGCTTTGCATCGTTTAAAATAATCCCTAAATCAAAAGAAGGCCTGTTATCCACCAAAAGAGTCCCATTCCGGTCAAAAATCAACCCTCGTTGTGGATCTATGGCCTGCAAGCGGATACAATTATTTTCAGAAAGGCGCCGGAATTCATTCCCTGCAATAACCTGAAGATAAAAAAGACGGACGAAAAGAACCGCAAACGCAGCCATTATAGAAAAAAATGCTATATACAATCGTTGATTATACCAATCGCTATCAGCAGTTTTTAAATAACTACTCAATGAATCCTCAAAATTTGGTTTTTGATTTCAAAAATTGCTTCACTCTTTCTTTTTCTCTGTGGCGTCAGGAACGAGGATGAGTTGGTTCTTACTATAGCATGGGAACGAAAAAAATCTGTGCACCTATTTATGGAAGTGATTTCATCCCCGTTCCTTCTCCATAATCATAAAACAATGCTTAAAAAAGAGCAGAAAAAAAGGACCGGTAATGAATGCACCTATAAGCTGAATCTGTAAAGAATTCAATATATAGCTATACATATGGCTGCCTGGTTCCAAAATAAAAAAAATACTCAAAAAAATTAAATTTTGCAATATAACACCAGATACAACCGCAAAGATCAATATAAAGATGTTTTCAGCATGAAAAAATCCTATAATCCACCGACAACAGATATAAAGCCAGATATATGTTGTGGTGTAAAGGCCAAAAGCGGCACCTGAAAGGCCATCCAACAAAAACCCACTCAACAAAACCACAGGCAAGCCTTCCCGCAACGAGCGAAAAAGTCCGAGGTAAATTATAAATGGGATTAAAATATCATAACATGAATCAAAAAAAGGAAGAGCTGCCATAATAACAGTCTGAGTAATAACAAGACAAATTATAACCACCGCATAAAAGCAGAATATCATTTTTATAACCGTTTAAGAAAAGGGGAGAAGATATTAATTATTCAGATGAATAGCCATCAACATCCATTTTTGTCACGGCAGGATTGGTATTATTCAATATAACCAGGACCTCTTCAAGCTTTTCAAAATCAACATAAGGCTTAACAGCAACTTCCTGAAAAATACCCGAATTTTGTTTTATGATTTTTGAAACAGATCCCACGCGCAGCCCTTTTGGAAAAACACCATCAAGCCCTGAGGTAATCACAATATCCTGAGGGACAACATCCTCTTTCCACAATACATACTTGAGGAGACAAAGGCCTGCATGACTGCCCTGCACAACCCCCCTGGCTCTTGTTCTTTGCACAAGCGCGTCAACAGCACTATTTCCGTCAATAATAAGAAGGACTTTGGCATAATGGCCGGAAACATCCGTAACCTGTCCGGCAATTCCCTCAGGCACAACAACTGCCAACCCTTTTATGAGCCCATCAACCTTACCCTTATCTATTATAATAGTTTGAAACCATGCTGACGGGTCTTTCCCAATAACTTCGGCAGCAACGACCTGATCCGTTAGATTCTTTTTAAATTTGAGTAAATAGCGCAGCCGTATATTTGAAAGTTCCGTTTCATAACAAAAGTTGTTTCTCTTCCGCGCATGGCCTAATTCTTTTTGCAAAATCTTATTCTCTTCAGCCACTGAAACAAGATTAAAGTAATGATTCCAAATACTTTCCAAAAACTTGATTGAGTTTGAAACTGCATCCTGAAAAGGAGCTACTATAAAAACAGAAAAGCGTCCGTATTCATATGAAGGATAGCGGCTGGTCATGGAAAGGAGTACGATATTGGCAACAATCATAATAATCATACCAATAAGCATAATCGTTTTTTTTGAAAACATAAATTAATATATAACTACCTGCCTGAGAATTTCGATACTGTCAATGGCCATGCCAGAACCAAGAGCAACGGTAGACAAGGGATCGTCAGTTACCGTAATCGGAAGGCTGGTCTCTTCCCTGAGAAGCTTGTCCAAATTTTTAAGCAAAGCGCCCCCGCCAGTCAGCACAATTCCCGTATCAACAATATCAGCGGCAAGCTCGGGCGGAGTCTGCTCAAGGGCAATCTTGACAGTATCGACAATAGCATCAATCTGCTCGGAAATAGCCACCCGGATCTCTTCCGAATCAATTGATAGAATTTTAGGAATCCCGGAAGCAAGATCCCGCCCCTTAACCTCAATTGTTTCCAGGTTCTGGGGATCCGGATATGCATTCCCGATTGTAGTTTTTATTATTTCAGCAGTCCGCTCCCCGATGAGCAAATTATATTTTCTCTTGATATGCTGGATAATGGAAGCATCCATTTTATCACCAGCCACTCTGATAGATCTGCTGAAAACAATTCCGGCCAGTGAAATCACTGCCACTTCGGTTGTCCCGCCTCCAATATCAACCACCATATTACAGATCGGTTCGGTAATTGGCAATCCTGCCCCAATCGCTGCAGCCATAGGCTCTTCAATCAGAAAAACTTCCCGCGCTCCGGCAGATTCTGCAGATTCCTTGACTGCCCGCTTTTCAACCTGGGTAATTCCGGACGGAACAGCAATAATAATTCTAGGCCGCACAAATGATCTGCGATTATGAACTTTATGAATAAAGTGACGCAGCATCGCCTCGGTAACTTCAAAATCAGCAATTACACCATCCCTCATGGGCCGTATAGCTACAATATTGCCAGGTGTCCGGCCGAGCATATTTTTAGCCTCATTACCAACAGCCAAAATGCGATTTTTGCTTCTTTCATCGGTCCGAACTGCAACGACGGAAGGCTCTCTCAAAACAATACCCTTGCCCTTAACATAAAGAAGTGTATTTGCAGTTCCAAGATCTATAGCAAGATCACTTGAAAAAAAACCCAGAATACCATCTACAAAAAAATTCATTTTTCCTCTTTTTTGCACCAGCAAATGTGCAAAAACTTTATAATTTCATAAAATTAAAAAACCGGTACCAGAAATAGCTTGCTATTACAAGTTAAAAAACTTTCATAAAAAATTTTTCATAACAGAATCATGCAATTTTGGTCGAAATACCTTAATCTTGTTATTTTGCCGTGATGGATGAACCCGATTTGTTAAAAGAATCACTATCACCGAACGTTCCAAGTCTATCCAAAAAGAGGTGCCTGTAAAACCAAGATGGCCGACACTCTTTTTTGAAAAAAACCGTCCACTGCTGGAACCTGTAAGAGAAGGCGTATCAAAACCAGACGTTCGGCCTGAATACTCATCTTTTCTTAAAAATTTACGCATTAAATGTTTATCAAAAATGTCCGAATCTACCGCCCGGCCATGAAAAACATCCACAATAAATGATAACAGCTTAAAAACAGCTCCCGCACTGCCAAAAAGTCCTGCATGCCCGGCTACCCCTCCCATCATGTAGGCATTATCATCATGAACTTCGCCTTTTAACAAAATTCTCCGCCAGGGACAGACTTCTGTAGCTGCAAAAACAGCCTCCTCTATTTCAGGTTGCTTAAGATCAACAAAAAAAAGCCTTTCCGGAGAGCCGCTGCCAAGTTTTAAGGGTGCATAAATCTCTTCCTCAGTAAATCGGTCAAGACTTCTGCCGGCTGCTGTTTCAACGATCCATCCCAATATCATAAAACCAAGATCACTGTACAAAGTCTTTTTCCCGATCGGATACAATAATGGTTCCTTTACAAGATAGCCCCTTAAAGCTGTTATCCTCTTCTTTTCAGGCAGTTTGCGTAAAGCCTTGTAATATTCCCTGTAGTCAGGTAAACCGGAATTATGAAAAAGTAGATTACGAATCGTTATCTCATTTTTGCTATTAGCTCCAAATTCAGGCAGTATTGAGGAAACATTTTGTTCCAAAAATAATTTTTCCCGCTTAATCAGCTTCATCACTGCAAGAGTGGTGGCCAGGGGTTTGGTCAAAGATGCCAGATCAAAGATTGTCTCCCTGCTCATGGGTATTTTGGAAAAAATATCTGTTTGACCGTAAGCCTTGCAAAATAACTGTTTGCTATCTTTGGAAACCAGCAAAACACCACCGGGAAAAACACCCTCCGCAACGCCGCTTGCCATAAGAGCATCTGCCTGTTTCATCATTCTAAAAAATCTTTTAAAAAAGAGAGGGCCCTCTCTTCTGTGTCAAGTATGGCCTCAAGCCCCATCGGAAAAGCAAGATTAGTGCGTCCATGCCCGGCTTCAAATCCTGCCATAACCGGAAAATCAAAATCCCTGATTATATCTGCAACAATTTCCATAACCTCATCATATTGACCGCAGCCTTCAAATGAACCGAGTATAAGACCTGCAAGTCTCTCAATACAACCGGCCTGTCTCATATGAATCAGCATCCTGTCAATGCGGTAAGGAGCTTCACTCCTCTCTTCAAGAAAAAGGATCCGACCATTATAATCAGGTTGCGCAGGAGTGCCCATCAAGCTACACAGAATTGAAAGATTACCGCCCACAACAGGCCCTGCCGCAACACCACTTTGTATAACAAAACAATTTTTGGGCTTTAATTCAAATTTGCTGTCCGACAGCAACACAGACATCAAAGACTCCCTGGTCATTCTGTCTGCCTGCCCCAGAGTCGTTATCATCGGGCCATGATAAGTAACAAGCCTGCACTTTATATACAAGGCTGATAAAATGGCCGTGATATCACTGAATCCCACAAAAATCTTCGGATTTTCCCTGATAGCCTTATAATCCAAATACTGCAAAAGGCGGGTAGAACCGAATCCGCCTCTGGCGCAGATTATCGCCTTAACCTGCCTGTTTTTAAAAAGTTCGTTCAGCAGCTCTGCCCGCTCAACATCGGAACCAGCCAGATAACCTCTGCGCCGGTAGATACCATCAGGAATTATAAGGCGAAATCCCATTGATTCCAGAACCGATGCTCCTTTATCAAATTCAGCAACATCAAAAGAACTTGCCGGAGCTGCAATTCCGATTAAATCACCCTTAACAAGGTGCCTGGGAATAATAACAGATTTCGTGTACATTTTGATTTTAAATTTTTATGTTTTCAAGCTGCCGCTCACTACCTTCTTTGGGGTTACAGTATCTATAACCTTGGCTGCAGAAGCGACAAATCCGGAAATATCAGAAAGCGTAGAAGGAATTATCATGGTATTATTCTGCTTGGCAAGATTCCCGAATGCTTTGATATACTGTTCAGCTATTCTAAGATTAACTGCATCTTTTCCATTTTCCTTGCTTATTCCCATTGCAATTTTCGCTATACCGCGAGCAGTAGCTTCTGCCACCTTTTCAATTTCTACAGATTTACCTTCGGCCTCGTTAATACGCTTCTGTTTTTCACCTTCCGATTCTGCAATCATGGCCTGTCTTTTACCTTCAGCCCTGTTGATTTCAGATTGTTTCTCACCTTCTGATTCTGCAATCGTGGCTCTTTTATCACGCTCAGCCTTCATCTGCTTTTCCATTGATTCGATAATACTTTGAGGCGGTTCAATATCCTTGACCTCATACCTGGTCACTTTAACTCCCCAGGGATCGCTGGCCTCATCCACCGCTTGCACCACCTTTGAGTTGATAGCTTCACGAGCCATAAAGGTTTCATCCAGATCAAAAGTTCCGAAAATACTCCGCATGGTGGTTTGCGCAATCTGGGAAGTAGCATATTTATAATCGTCAATCCCGTAAGCAGATCTTTTTGCATCTACCACCTGAATATACAAAATACCATCCACTCCGATTGAGACATTATCCTTTGTAATGCAGGTCTGCTGAGGCACATCTATCGCCTCTTCCTTTAAAGAGCGTTTATATGAAACCTTGTCTAAAAAAGGAATCAAAATATAAAAACCGGCATTCAGAGTCCTGCTGTACTGTCCCAACCGCTCAATGACACAGGCTGTTTTCTGAGGAATAATTCGAACTGTTTTAAAAAATGCTATTACAACAACAATGACTATACCTATTCCTATATATTCCATTGGTTCCTCCTGTTTTCAGATTTCAGGTTATTCTTCAATTTTTAATAGCTCGACGAGCAACGTCAAACTTTCTTGTCCGGTTATTTTAACATAATCCCCTTTTTCAATTATATTTTTAGATAAAGTCTCTGCCTTCCATGAAGTACCTTTAAAAAAAACTTTGCCAAATTCTCCTTTTGTAAAGCTATCCTGTGCCCTTGCTCTTTTGCCTATAAACTCCTCTGTAGTGTCCTCAGTAACTTCCTTTTGAAAAGAGACTCTTTTTCTCAAAAACACAAGGCATAATGTCGAAAATAAAATAAAAAATAATATCTGAAAAAAAACACTGAAGTCTAAAACCAGCAGCAATAGTGCAGAACACCAGGCTCCAATACCAAAAAATATAATAATCAAGCCAGGCAGAGCAAATTCAGCCAGCACACATGCCAAACCGATAAGAAACCATACCATTGCAGGGTCTTTAAACATTTCCGAAAGTTCCATTTTTTTTTACCATTTGTTCCAATACACAATTATACGCAATAAATACGCCAACTTCTGAATTAACAATACAAATAATCTGAAAGATTTACACAATACACATTTAATTAATTTAAATCAACAACAAGAGTTAGGAACGGGGGCTATAAAAAAATAGGAAAATATATTAACTTGAATATATTAAATATTTCAAGGATTAAAATTTAATTTTCAAGCAGAATAGGAGATACGGATAATGGCATTTTGCAAAGGTCTTTAATCAAAATCAAAAAAAAAAGAGTCTCTACTCTCATAGATGACAGGGACAGCTCCCACGCCGTTTACGCCGTTTTTAAGACATTTATATTGAAATTCCATAATTTGGTCCCAGTTAATAAAAAGTGGTAATTTGCTTATATTACATAATAACTTTATAATTTTTTTTTGATTTTTGACTTTCAGAAAGGGAATTAGCTCGGCAAGAATAAGGTCGTTTATAACGACAATGTTTTCATCCAGGATGAAATCCAACTGTTCAAGATTATCACCACTTCTGAAATATTCAATCCAAATCGATGTATCGACTAATACCGACATTGACGCCCCCTAACGGCGTCCAGGTCAATATCAAGGTTGACCTTACCTTTAAATGCCTTTAGCTCGGAAATTTTTGTTTTTCTTATCAGATCTTCCAAGGCGATAATAATAACTTTGGTTTTTGTTTGAATGCGAGTTGCCTGCATAGCTTCATCCAGCAAATCTTCCGGTAAATCTAATGTTGTTCTCATAATCGACCTCCTTATATGCATATTTTTATAGATTTATGCATATTGTGTCAATTGTTTTCGCCGAAAACCCGAAACCTGAAAACCCTCTACCACTACAGCGTCACTTAACTTCATAAACACAATATATAGTATCTGCTGATTTTCTGTTTTATCGGCTCCAAGCTGCCTATTGAATATTTGTATTATCGTATTATAATATCTCTAAATACAAGTACTTCAAACGTTTTATATAAGGAGCAACATCATAAAAATTGGGGGAATCAAAAATGATTAAAAAAAAATTGAAAATCTCAGTGAAAAATGGGTAAAAAAGAATATAATAGACCCGACCAATGAGTTCGTTATCCTGAACAAGATTCTTCCATGGCAAAGAATAAGTGACAAATTGGTTCGCTATTACAATGACAAAAAAGGGCGTATAGGTATTTCGATTCGCACTATTGTAGCTCTTCTTATTATTTCAAAATTTAGGATGTTGAGTGATAGAAAGGTTATCAGTCAGGTCAAGGAAAACCGATATATTCAATATTTTTGTAATGTTCCAGATGAAAAGCTGGCCGTTTTTATGCAACCCAGTACCCTGAGTAAATTTCGAAAACGTTTTGGTGTTGAAGGTATGGAGGCTATAGACTCAGTTGTATTTAATTTTTTTAGAATTGCAGGAATTATCAAAAATGACAGTATGTTGATTGATTCAAGTGTTTTGCCCAATAATATCATTTATCCAACAGATATTAGATTGGTTTTTAATGCTTTTAAAAAAATGAAGCAGATTGCCAAAAGGTGTGAAACACCTGTTTGGTGGGATGATCAGGAAATCAAACAAATGTGGCGAGAATACAATTTAAATCGAAAAGATACTGAAAATGCTGCTATATTTTTTGAATTTATAATGATTTTGTCCGATGCATTACGACAATTTGAAAAATTTGTTCAAACTCTTAAAACCTCTGACAAGGAGAAAGAAAAAGCACAGAGGCTTTTAAATCTCTTAATATTGTTGCAAGATCAGAACGAACAAAAACTTGCAGGAAAAAAACATATTCCAGATCGGATTGTTTCCTTAGACGAACCGGAGGCTCGGCCTATTAAAAAAGGTAAAAAGCATCCAAACTGTGAATTCGGAAGCACTCTTCAGTTTTCGTTTAACCGCCAAGGCATTATGATTACAATGGAAAATTTCATCGGAAAGCTAATGACACAACTCTATGGCCAAAGACAGCTGAATTATTTGAAGAAAACATGAAAGGGACTCCTAAATACGCCATAGGTGATCAAGGTTACCGCAGCAAAATAAATCAAAAAATTCCTAAAGAGGCCTTGCACATTTTTCTTGGTCAAAGCCAGGATATCGACGAAAAAGAACAAGAATATTGTCAAAAAGCCCGGTCCGCAACAGAAGGATTCATAGCTGTTGCAAAGAATCTACGCGGTTTTGGAAAAAGTCTCTATCGAGGCATTAAAGGGGACCGCATCTGGTCACTTTTGTGCAAAATTGCCTATAATCTAAAAAAATTTCTTCAGCTCTATAAAAACGAAGAACTCAGTGAAAAAAGTTTGATGAAACTGGGTTTGCTGGGCTGATTGACTTTTCTTCAGATCGTTTGATTTTTGGCTAATTTGCCATGTGGATTACTGCGGACAAAATACGATAAAACTGCCTTATAAAATAATTTGAATTCCTGAAAGGCCTCTTAAAAGCGTTATTTTAAACGAATAGTTCAAGGAACCAATAACAGCGTATCCTTTCATATAAAAGAAAATCAGCAGATACTATATAGGCTTACAAAGTCCATATCACATCACCATGTAGTATGCTCAGGATGTAATGTAATGCGTAAAACATGAATGTGTCGCTGTAGTGCTAAAAAAAAACACTAACTTTAGCCATGGCTAAAAAATTACTTCAGGTTATTTTACCACTTCACTCTATGACACAAAAAGGCGCATTAGAAATTATTAAATACACTATAAAACGTAACAATATTGCTCATCAAAGTCACAGAAAAAAAC